>NZ_AZQX01000120.1:0-15301 GCF_000568385.1 Halomonas sp. BC04 | reverse complement strand
GGGTGCTCGCAGGCCTTGCTGCGGGCCACCAGCTCCAGCACCCGCAGCGGCCTGGGCTGCACATCCTGCTCCCCGCTCCTGGCTACCCCCAGCCGGGCCAGGGCATCCAGTGCCAGGCGTCGCCCCGGTGTCTTCATGGTCAGGAAGGCGATGCGGTCGAGCCCGTGGCGCGGCATGGCCGTGAGCAGGGGAAAAAGCGTGCCGATGGTCTTGCCGATACCGGTGGGCGCCTGGGTCAGCAGGCAGCGCCCGGTGGCCGCCGCCTTGTAGACCCCCTCGGCCAGCTCCCGCTGGCCGGGGCGAAAGTCGGGGTGGGGGAAGCTGAGCCGGTGCAGATTCGCATCCCGCGCCTGACGATGGCGGCTCTCCTGCTCGGCCCAGGCCAGGAAACGCCGACACTGGACCTCGAAGAACGCCGCCAACTCGGCAGCACTCGCCTCCTCGGTCAGCCGTGTCTCGCGGCCGGTGGCGATATCGAGATAGACCAGCGCCAGCGTCACCGATTCGAGTTTTCGCTCGGCGCACAGCAGGGCCCCGTAGACCCTTGCCTGGGCCCAGTGCAGGGCGCGCTGGTTGGCCGCCATGCGCGACAGGTCGCCGCGGTGGGTCTTCACCTCCTCGAGGCGATTGGCCCGCGGGTTGTAGCCATCGGCACGACCGCTGACCACAAGCCCCTGGTAACTGCCCGACAGGGGCAATTCAACCTCATGGTCGGCACCACGACGCTTCGCCACCAGCAGATGCCCGGCGATACCCTCCCTGGCACTGGGCGATGGCGTGAAGCGATGGTCGAGGTCGCCTTCACGGGCGGTGAAGTCGCAAAGGGTGCGCACCGCGATGCGATAATGTTCTTCCATCGCGGTCATGAACCGAAAACATCGTCCTGCCAGGTCACATGGCACACCACCGCGGGGATACCCTGGGCCTGGAAGTGGGCCAGCCAGCGGCGCTGGTTGTCCTGCAGCCGATCTCCGGGTCCCTTCACCTCGATCAGCCGATAGGCCGGTGAGGCGGCTTCGGCTTCCGGCAGGAACTGGATCAGATCGGGAAGCCCAGCCCGGTTGGCTCGGGGGTCGAGCAGCAGCCGCGCGAAGCAGGCGCGCAGGTGAGCGGCGGGGATACGCGCCAAGGCCTGCTGGAGCAGCGTCTCGTCGAGCGTCTCCCAGTGCACGAAGGGCGAGGCCAGGCCCTGCTTGCGCCGCCAGGTCTGGAGGATCGACTCGCGGTAGCGGCCATCCTCCAACTGGGCCAGACAGGCCTCGAACAGCGGGCGACGACGTATCACGAAGTCGCGGCGGTTGAGGTCCGCCGGGCCGCTGTGGAAGGGATGGAAGAAGGCGCCCGGCAGTGGCGCGAAGATTGCTGGCCAGCAAAGCAGGCCGAACAACCCGGTAATCAGCGCATTCTCCACATAGTGTACCGGTGCCTGCGGAGTACCCAGATGATTGCAGACGGCCTGCTCCACGCCGACCGGCAGCGCTCCTTGCCCGCGGATCGCTTCAGGCAGAGGTCCCAGCGTTCGGGCGGAGGTGACGCCTGCGGTACTTCCGCCGCCAGCCCCAGCCGGCGCCGAAGCCGCGGTAACAGCCGCTCGAGGGCCTGACTTTCTCTTTCGTCGGGCGTTTGCTCGTCAAGTGTTGCCTTGCGGGCCGCCATGACAGAAGCCAGTCCGAAGGCACGCTCATGCTCGCCCAGGCGCTCCAGCAGGCGCAGGCGACGGATGCGGGCCTCCACATGCCCTCCTCCTCCATCCTCGCTGCTATCGGCCTCGGCATAGGCCTGGAGTGCCAGGGCCTGCCGGCCACCCCGTTCCGCCGCCTGGCCCAGCCGGTAGAGCAGCCTCGCCCGACGCTCGCCCAGCCAGGCGTTGCCCTCGGGCACCGCCGGCACCTGGGCATGCAGCGCTTCGGGACACTCGCCCTCCTCGAGGCGCTCGCGCAGTCGGTGCAGCGACAGGTAGGCATCGACCTCATCCCGGGTCGAAAAGGCCCGCGATGCCAGGGAGAAGGCAACCCGCTCGAAGCGTTGCAGGCCCAGCTCGGCCAGCACGAACTCCGACCAGTCCTGGCGTAGGTTGCCGAAGAACATCAGGCGCAGGCGGTCACAGGTGGCCATGGCGGCCAGCCGAATGACCCGCTCCCCCTGCAGTAACGATGTCTCCCCCCAATCGGCCAGCCGGCGCGGTGCGTCTAGCCGGCGCGACAGTGACTGGTACAGCGCCGCCTTGCCCGCCGACTTCGACAGGCCCGCCGATGCAATCTCCTCGCCAAGGATGCGGCGCAGCTCGGCCAGGCGCAGCTGGCGAAACAGCTCTTCCAGGCTCAGCAACGGATCGGCGTCGACCCAACTGGCATCAATCAGCGCATCGAGTGCCACCGAGGAGTCGTCGATCTCGGCATAGACGAGCTTCGTGGTGCGAAAGTGGTCGCCCTTGCGCATGACCATGCGCACCAGCAACGCCTGGGAAGCCCGTGGCAGCCCATGGAAATCGGCAATGAAGCGCCGCTCGCCGACATCCAGGAGATCGTCGTGGCGCTCACGCACCCAGCCGAGTACGAAGCGAAAATTCGCCAGGTAGTAGAAGGGATCGTCGAGGGAGGCCGTGACCGGCGCGACAGGCGAAGCACTGTTCATTCATCCATGATATCAGCCCTGTTGCCACCGCGTCATTGCAGCCTCAGGATATTTCGCGGGCCAGCTCTCGCAGCAGTTCGGCGGCGGGCACGTCGCGGCAGCCGCTGGCGTTCTGCCCGGCCCACAACGGCGAGAAATCGCTACTTCCCAGCGCCTCGGCGGCGCTGCGCAACGGCCCGATGGCCGCCGTGGCCAGCGGGAAGGCCGGCGCCACGGTGCTGATGGGACCAAGCTCGCGCATCAGGCGGGTGACGATACCCCGCGCCGGCCGGCCACTGTAGAGGTTGGTCAATGCCGTGTGACGCGATGCCTCACTCTGCAGGGCACGGCGATGCAGCGACGAGGTGATCGCTTCGGGACAGCAGAGAAAAGCGGTACCGATCTGAACCGCATCCGCCCCCAGCGCAACCGCCGCCGCCACGCCCCGAGCATCGGCGATACCGCCGGCAGCGATCACCGGTATCGATACGGCTGCCTTGACCTGGGGCAGCAGCGCCAGTGTGCCGACCTGGGTGGTGAGGTCCTGGGTCAGGAACATGCCGCGATGGCCGCCCGCCTCGAGCCCCTGGGCGATCACCGCGTCGGCGCCGTTCGCCTCGAGCCACAGTGCCTCCTCCACCGTGGTGGCCGAGGAGAGCACCGTCGCCCCCCAGGCCTTGACCCGCTCGAGCAGCGCCGGCGATGGCAAGCCGAAGTGAAAGCTCACCACCTCCGGACGGAATGCTTCCAGTGCATCGCAGGCCTGGTCGTCGAAGGGGCGCCTGCCGGCACCCGACGGTACGCTGTCGATATCGAGATTCAGCTCCGCATAGTAGGGCGCCAGTGCCTGATGCCAGCGTGCATCCTGGTCAGGATCGGGCGCTGGCGGCAGGTGACAGAAGAAATTGACGTTGAGCGGGCGCGTTGTCTGCGCGCGAATCCTTTCGAGCTCGTCGTTCATGGCCTGGGGGGGCAGCATGGCGCAGGGGAGCGCCCCCAGGCCACCGCCCTCGGCTACCGCGATGGCCAGCGCCGAGCCCTGAACGCCGGCCATGGGCGCCTGAAGGAGGGGAAGCTCGATGCCGAGTCGCTGGGTCAGGGTCAGGCTCATGATTCGTCTCCATGCTGTGTTTGCCTGGACCGCCGCCAGGGTCGCTTGGGCCCCAGGGTGTCGGCGGCATGGGCGCCGCGCTCGCCCATGGGCCGTGGTTCACCGATGGTGGTGTCCTTGCGGGTCTGTCGCTCCATTTCAGCGTTGATCTCGGCGCCAAGCAATACGACGAAGGCGGAGAGCCAGAACCAGAGCATCAACACCACGACGGTTCCCAGCGAACCGTAGAGCTCAGCCATGTCGGCCACATGGCTCACATAGAGTGAGAGCCGCCGGAGCCCAGCAGCCACAGCAGCGTCGCGGTGACGGTGCCGACGCTGACCCACTCCCAGCGTGGCGCACTGCGGTAGGGGCCGAAGCGATAGAGCACGGCGATGATCAGCATCATGAGCAACAGCAGCACCGGCCAGCGCAGCCAGCCGATGACCCTGACCGTGGTGCTGTCCAGGCCCAGCATGCCAATCCCCAGGGGGAAGAGTGCCACGAAGATGGTGGCAGCCAGGGAGACCAGTATCAGCCCCAGGGTAAGGATGGCAACGATCAACGCACGCTGAAGAAGCGGGCGACGCTCGCCCTCGCCGTAGACAACGTTCAGTCCGATCAGCACTCCACGCACACCCTTGGAGGCCACGAACAGCGCCACGACAAGGCTGATGATGGCCGTCAGGCTGAGCCCGGTATCGGTGCTCTCGCTGATCTCCCGCGCCTGCTCATTGATCAGGCTTGCCCCGCCCGGCGGCATGAAGCGGCTTATTTCGTCGATCTGGCTGACGATCTCATGGGGGTCGTAGGCCAGCGCCCACAGGGAAATGACGGCGGCGATGGCAGGAAACAGCGATAACAGGGCGTAGAAGGCGATACCGGCCGCGAGCATGTTGACTCGGTCATCGGCCAGCTCCTGCTTGACTCGCCAGATGACGTCCAGCCAGCCTGGACTCGGTATCTGCTTGGGTCGTTCCGCCCGGCGGCCTCTCGGTTGGTCGGTCATGAACTCCTCAGGGTTGCTGTGCCGGGCGCAGGACCATCCGGGCATCGCGAATCTCGATATCGAAGCGGTTGAGAAAACTCATGCCCAGCAGAGCCACCTCACCGTCCAGCCCCGGGCTGATGGAGCCCCGCACTTGCCCTGCGGTAAATCCCCCCAGGCTGACCTCATCCAGCGTCGTCAGGTCCCCACGCACGCGGCCGTTGGCGGTATTGAACCAGGCCGAACCCGCGCTTTCCAGGCCGAGCCGGTCGGCCATCTCCGCAGGCACGGCGACATAGGTGGCACCGGTATCGAGCAGAAACTCCACCGGCTCGCCGTTGATGCGTCCGGTGGCCATGAAGTGGCCCGAGCGGTTGCGCTCAAGGACGACCGGGTCATCCTCGCCAGTCACAGCATTGACCAGATGGGCGTTAGGGTTGCGCTGCTGCTCGAGAAAGCCGTGGAACCACCAGGCACCGGCACCGATGAACAGTATCCAGAACAGCAGCATCATACCCAGCCCGGTCCGTCGGACCGATCCGTCACCACGGCTCATAGCACGTCTCCCTTGGCCATTGTCGGGGACAGCCCTTTTGGCATTGACACCCCTGCGCCTGCTGTCTGTACTGAAGATCGCTTGCCACCCTGGGCCATGAAGGGCCCTGCGTGAGCAGACGACTATCGCGCGAACGACTACAACAAGGATAGCCCCATGCATGACAGCTTCGAGTATTCGACCCTCGTCTCGGCAAAGCATTCCCTCACCCCACAGCGCCTCGCCGGTGTGACACTCTGCGCCAGCGCCCTGCTGCTGGGCAGCTCGGCGGCCCTGGCCTGGGATGGCCTGGTGGAGAAGCAGGTCTTCGAGATGGACGAGTACACCACCGTCAGCGGCGAAACCATCGCACCGGTAAAGATCGGATGGGAGGCATACGGCAGCCTCAACGAAGCGAAGGACAACGTCATCCTGATCACGCATTTCTTTTCGGGCACCAGCCACGCCGCGGGGCGCTATGCCGATGACGATGCCGCACCGGGCTATTGGGATGCCATCATCGGGTCAGGCAAGCCACTGGATACCGACGAGTATTACATCATCTCCTCGGATACCCTGGTCAATCTCAACGCCCATGACCCCAACGTCACGACAACCGGCCCCGCCTCGATCAACCCGGAAACCGACGAACCCTGGGGGCTGGCCTTCCCGCTGGTGACCATCCGCGACTTCGTCGAGGTACAGAAGGCCCTGCTGGAAAGCCAGGGCATCGAACAGCTGCATGCGGTCATGGGAGCCTCCATGGGAGCACTGCAGGCCTATGAGTGGGCCAGCGCCTACCCGGAGCGGGTTGAACGGCTGATCCCGGTCATCGGCGGCGGCCAGAGCGATCCCTGGCTGCTAGCCACCCTGAGCGCCTGGGCCGCCCCGATCCGGATCGATGCCAACTGGAACGACGGCGACTACTACGATGGCGAGCCGCCCCTGGACGGACTGCGGGAGGCGCTCAAGCTGGTGACCCTGAACGCCAACCACTGGCAGTGGGCCAACGAGACCTTCGACCGCAGCTGGGCTGACGAAGACGCCGACCCGACCCGCGACATCCACGCCCGCTACGCCATCGAGCAGACCCTCGACGATATCGCCGCAGCCCGCGCCGAGGTCGCCGATGCCAACCACCTGCTCTATCTGGTCAAGGCCAACCAGGCCTTCGTTACCGGCCACGGCGAGAGTCTGGAGGAGGGGCTGGCCGCCATCGACGCGCCGACGCTCATTCTCTACAGCGAGAACGATCTGGTCTTCGCTCCTGAAGGCGTCCGCGATACCGCCGAGATGATCGGCGCCGACGGAACCCCGGTGGAACTGGTCACCCTGGACGGCAACCGCGGCCATCTCGACGGCGTGGTCGGCATCGACCAGGCCGGCGACCGGATCCGTGCCTTCCTCGCCGATTAGCCGGAGAGTAGCGCTCTCAAAAGCAGGTAGCCTCCCATGACCAGCAGGCCGGTGAGGAAAATTCGCCGGAAGGCAGCCTCCGACAGCCGATGTCGGAGTCGCTGCCCCAGCTGCATGCCCAGCAGGGCGGGCACCACCGCCATCAGCGAAAGCATGGCCAATTCGACGGTGAGCAGGCGCTGCTCACCCATGGAAAAACCCAGTGCCGCGGTCGTGACCACGAACAGCACACCCATGGCCTGGATCAGCATGTCCCGCGGCAGGCCCAGCGCCTGCAGGTAGGCCACGCCCGGAAAGACCGACGAGCCGGTCATGCCGGTGATCAGCCGGTCAGGGCACCATTCACGGCACCGGCATGGCGACCATGGCGCATGATCGCCCCTCCCCCAAGGCGAAAGAGGCCGGAAAGCGCATAGTAGATGATCAGCACCCCGAGCAGGGCCGATAGCCAGCGCACGTCCACCCTGGCCAGCACCGACACCCCCAACCAGACGGTGACGGTGGACGCCAGCAGGAAAAGCCAGAGCCGCCGCAGGATCTGCCCAAGGTGCCCCCCGACCAGCGCCTGCCAGATATTGGTAATGATGGTGGGTGCCAGCAACAGCGCCATTGCCGAGGGCAACCCCACGGTAGCCGTCAGCAGGGCCAGCGACACGGTCGGCATGCCCATGCCGATGACACCCTTGACGGTACCGGCCACCAGGAAGGTCAAGGCCACAAGCACCAGCAGCAACGGATCGAGCAGCAGCGACACTAGCCTGTCCCTTCCTTAATCGGGTTGCGCACCTCCCAGTCGCGGGCCGCCTGCTGGCCACGGGCCTGATTGACGGCAAGGCAGATCAGGATTGCGATGAGGAACAATGCGGCGCACAGCAGGATGGAGGCCTGCAGGCCAACCACCGTCTGCAGCAACCCCAGGCCGATAATGCCGAAGACACCGGCGAGCTTGTTGGCCAGCCCCCAGAAACCGAAGAACTCGGCCGCCTTGCGGGTCGGCGAGAAGAGTCCCACCAGGCGCGACTGGCCGACTGGCTCGATCCCAGGCTGAGCCCGGCCAGGCAGCCCACCACCAGGAAGAGGTGCTGCGCTTCCCACTCGAGCCCCAGGCGTACATTAAGGAAGGCCGTGACTTCCGGCGTGGCCCAAATGGCGAAGATCGCCGCCACCCAGAGCGCCAGGGTGAGCAGGTAGGTGAGCTTGGTACCGATGCGGTCCTGGATGAAGCCGAAACCCAGCGCCCCCGCCGCCGCGGTGATCTGGACGATGATAAACATGATGTTGCGAATCGCCTCGTCCCAGCCGATCACCTGGGCGCCGTAGATGAAGGCGAAGGCAATGATGATGTAGACCCCCGCCATGGAAAACAGCAGCGAGACCAGGAAAATGCCCAGGTCGCGGAAGTGCCTGAGTTCGTGCAGGGTCGTCGCCACCCGTTCCCAGGCGATCTGATGGTAGGACTTGCCCGGTGGCTGCGGCGTGCCGCGCTCCTTGACCCATAGAAAGGTGGGAATGGCCGCTACCAGGAAGAAGCCTGCCGCGAAGGGTCCCACCCAGCGTATACGTTCGAAGTTGTCCTCGGTGGCCTCTCCCAGTACCAGCAGGGTGAAACCGGCGGCGAAGAGGCCGCCCACATAGCCCAACGACCAGCCGAAGCCGGAGATCTTGCCCATGTCCTCCGGCGGCCCGAGGTCGGGCAGGAAGGCGGCGATGAAGGACTCGCCCATGGAGTAGGCGTAGTTGGAGACCACGATCAGCAGAAGGCCCAGCACCACAAAGCCGGGCTCCACGAAGTAGAGCATCGCCGTGGCGCCTACCGTGGCCAGGTAGCTGACGAAGAGAAACCGCTTCTTGGCAGCATGGTAATCCATGACCGCGCCGCACAGTGGGCCCGTGACGACCACCATCAGATAGCTCACCGCCAGGGCGAGGCTCCACAGCAGGTTGGCCAGCCGGTAGCCGTCGCCCCGGTCGCCGACAATCACCGTGGTGAAGAGCTCACCGAAGACCACGGTGATAATCAGCAGGGTAAAGGCCTGGTTGGCGAAGTCGAACATCGCCCAACCGAAGATCTCCTTTCTCGACGCCCGCTGCCGGGGCGTGTCGCCGGCAGCCGCTGGTACCGCATTCATAGTGTTCATTCCTTGCCATGGGCGGGGCCCGTTCGGCTCATAGCCTACCAGCTAATGACGAATCAGGAGCATTCACTACACTGGTGAGTAGCTCTGGAACGGAGGTAAGCAATGAAGCGATATATAAATGGAATTTACCCACTGGTCCTCGCCATCGTCCCAACCAATGTCGTTATCGCCGATGAGACAGTGGTCGCGGAGAGCCTTACGTCCGAGCAGCAGGAGCTGCGCCTGGTAAAGATTGCCGATGCATTCGACCGGCCTTCGAGCATGGCCATTCTGCCCGGCGAACTCTACCTGGTTACCGAGCGTGGCGGTCGCCTGCAGATGGTTCATGACGATATGCGCCAGGAGGTCGGCGGACTCCCCGACATCGAGAACGAAGAGGCCGGAGGCCTACTCGAGATCGTCTCCTCTCCCGCCTTTCCCGATACCGGCTGGCTCTACCTGACCTATGCCAGCGGCGATGACGACTCAACCGCCGCCACGCTGGGACGCGCCCGCCTGGCCGGCAACCATCTGGTCGACTGGGAGCCCTTGTTCGAGCAGAACCGCCGCTCTTCGCCTGGCGAGCATTACGGCGCCCGACTGGCCTGGCTGCCCGACGATACCCTGCTGATGTCCATCGGCGATCGCGGCACCCCCGGCCGCGCCCAGGACACCAACGATCATGCCGGGTCGCTGCTGCGACTGGATCCACAGGGCCTGGCACCCGAGGACAACCCACGCTTCGAGGATGTCGGCTTCCTGCCCGAGCTCTACTCCTGGGGACATCGCGACATTCAGGGCCTGGCGGTACATCCCGACACCGGCGATGCCTGGGCCGTCGAGGCTCGTCCCAACGGCAGCGACGAGCTCAGCCTCATTAACCCGGGGTCCAACCACGGCTGGCCCCAGCTCACCCTGGGCGAGGACGCCGATGCCCCTGGCATCATCGACGAGGTCGCCAGCAGCCGGCTATTCACCGATGACGAAATCGCCACGCCAGCCCATGAGTTCCCCGAGCCTATCGCCCCGTCCGGGATGGCACTGGTCACCGGCGAGCACTATCCCGACTGGCAGGGCGACCTGATCGTCGGCGGGCGAGAAGCCGAGCGGCTGTATCGCATCATGCTAGATGGCCGGGAAGTGGTCGGGACGGAGGCGTTCCTGGATGATGAGGTCGGCGGCATCAGTGACGTTCGCCAGGGACCCGACGGCTACCTCTACGTACTCAGCGAGACCAACGGCGCACTCTACCGTCTCGAGCCAGCCCATTGACGCCTTGCACCTGCCACCTGCCGGTCATGTCCCGGCAGGTGCATTGTTGCTGCTTGGCGGCCCTGCCAAGGTGTCACGTGTCCGGCCGTCCCCCGCCTACCACCCTCCGATAGGGGGCCAAGCCGACCCGCTCCAGATGAGGCGTGACGGCGCTAGCGTTGGTGACGTGAAGATGACTTTTCGAGCACCATCGACTAGGTTGGTTTCGGCAGCTGCCAAGCGCAGCCACGCTCTCCAAGGATATTGGCATAAAACAATACCAAAACCGGAGGCATCGACAGCCGCATGAGAAAATGGCTACTGTTTGCACTCTGCCTGCTGTTGCCTGCTCCGGCGTCTGCCGGTCTGGACGAGCTCACTTTCATCACCGAAGAGTACCCTCCGTACAACTACAAGCACGGGGAGCGGTTGGAAGGACTCTCCATCGAGACCCTCGAACGCATCTTCGAGGAGACCGCTACGCCCCTGTCACGGGACGACATCCACTACCTGCCTTGGGCACGCGGGTACGAGACAGCTCTGACGGACCCCGCCACGGTGCTCTTTTCCACCACCCGTACCGAGCAACGGGAGTCGCTGTTCCAGTGGGTCGGGCCCATCGCCACCGACCGGGTCACGCTGATCGCCCGCCGCGACAGCGGCATCGAGCTCGACAGCCTCGACGACCTCATGACTGGAACTTATCGTGTCGCGGTCATTCGTGAAGACATTGGCGCCCAGAGGCTGCAAGAAGCCGGGATACCCTCCGACCAACTGCACCTGGCCATGTCCAATGTCAGCGCCCTGAAGATGCTCGAGCGTGGACGGGTCGACCTGTGGGCCTACGGCGAGGATGTGGCGTTCTGGCTGATGGAGGAGCACAACCTGCCCATCGCCGACTTCATGTCGGTGCTGACCATCAGCAAGTCGGATCTCTACTACGCCCTGCATCGCGATACCGACCCGGACCTGGTGGCGCGCATGCAGACGGCACTGGATGCCCTCAGGCGGCGGGGTGAGCTCGGCAATATCCATGGTGCTGAAGTGACCTTCAATACCGAGGAGTATCCTCCCTACAACTATCAGGCGAAGGAGGGCACCATCGACGGCGAATCGACCCGGCTGCTGCGAGCCGCCCTTGAGAGTGCCGACCTGACCGCCAGATTCCGCCTGCTCCCCTGGGCACGCGCCATCGCCGAAGCCCAGTTGAGAGAAAACCACTGTGTCTATTCGACGGCACGCACACCCGAGCGTGAGCCCCACTTCACCTGGATCGGCCCCCTCGGAGCCAACGAGTGGGCCGCCTTCAGCCTTGCCGACGCTGCCGTGGAGGCTGACTCGCTGGACGAACTGAGATCACTGCGGGTGGGGAGCTTCCGCGAGGACGCGGCGGGGCAGCTCGCGGAACGGCAGGGCGTGCCTATCGTCACCGCCTCAGCCGAGCGTGAGAATATCGCGCGGCTGCAGGCAGGCCTGATCGATGCCTGGGTCACCAACACCCAGACGGCGCAATACCTCGCCAGTGAAGCGGATATCGAGCTTCGCCAGCTTTTCATCTTCCATGACGCACAGCTCTATCTTGCCTGTCACCCCTCGGTCCCCGACGCTTATGTCACCCGCCTGCAGGCTGCCATCGACAGGCTTCGAGCCGCCGAGAGCATCCAGCTCGAGTCGAGAGTCGTCGACTCATGATGCCCGGTCTCCCAACGCGCCAGCGGCGCGCCCAGCGAAGCAGCCTGACCGCCAAGCAGGCCGTGCTGACGCTCTCCATCGCGCTGCTGCTGAGCATCATCGCCGGTGCCATCGAGCTCGCCCTGGATGCTCGCAAGATGCGGCAGGAAGTCCAGAGTCAGACACAGCACCGGCTTGATCTGGTTCACGGCACCGCCGCAGAAGCCGCTTTCCAGCTCAACCCCGAACTGGCAACCCAGGTGGTGGAGGGCCTGTTCGGCGATGGCAGCGTGGCCAGTGTACTCATCCGGGACGATTTCGGGCGCAGCATGGCCTTGCGAGAAAGGGAGGTGGCGCCCGACAGCAACTGGCTGGCCCATGCGCTTTTCGGCGACATCCTTCACTATCAAGAAATGCTGATATATGACCTGGGGGCCGCCTCGCCGACCGAGCCCGTGGGTGATATCGAAATGACACTGGCTCTCGACAGCCTGGCCCGGGACTTCATGGATCGCAGCCTGCTGATCTTTTCCCTGGGCGTGTTCAAGGCGCTGGCCATCGCAGGCCTGCTGGTAGTCGTGTTTCACGCCTTCATCACCCGGCCACTGCTGCAGGTGCATGGAGCCATCATCGAGACCAACCCCAGCCAGCCCGGCCGGTGGCGCAAGCCCAACCTGGCACACCATGGCGATGACGAGCTGGGTCATCTGGTCGAGAGCCTGGACGATTTGCTACATGCCTTTCAGCGCGGCCTCGATCAGCGAGACCAGCTGCACCAGATGTCCACCATCGACGGCCTTACCGGCATCGCCAATCGACGCCATTTCGATACCTTCCTGGAGGCCTCGTGGCAACGTGCCCGTCGCTCCGGCAAATCCCTCTCCGTGATTTTTATCGACATCGACCGTTTCAAGGACTTCAACGACCACTACGGCCATGTCGCCGGCGACGATACTCTGCGCGCGATCGCCGGTGCCCTGGCCAGCGTTGTTACTCGCGCCACCGACCTGGTGGCCCGTTACGGGGGTGAGGAGTTCGTCTGCGTACTGCCCGATACCGACCTGGGGGGCGCCCGCCTGGTTGCCCAGCATATCCGCGATGCCATCCGAGCCCTGGCGATTCCCCATGCCTACTCGGACCACGCCGACCAGGTCACCGCGAGCCTGGGGGTGGCCAGCACCGTGCCCGCGGCCAGCGGGATCACCTGCGAACAGCTGCTGGAACAGGCGGACAGCCAGCTCTACCGGGCAAAGCACCAGGGCCGCGACAGGGTGGCGTGGGAGGTATAATGTCTTGTGCCAGACAGAAATTGAGAACGAGGAGGGGGTGAGCATGAGCAAACGCGACGAATTCATCGAGCAGATGAAGGCCCGGCTGGACGAGTGGAACGCCGAGATCGATGAGCTGGCCGCCAGGGCCCGTCAGGCCAGCGACGAGGCACAGGTCAAGTATGAGGAGGATATCGAGCGACTGAAGCAGCGCCGCGACGAAACCCGCCGTCGGCTCGACGAACTACAGCACGCCAGCGAAGCGGCCTGGGACTCCCTTCGCCAGGGCATGGAGGAGTCCTGGGAGCTGATGCGCAAGGCGTTCCGGGATGCCTGGCGCCATGAGCCTCCCCCGGGTGGCCCGCCCGACGTCAGTCCCGATGATCGTCCCGACAGTCGCCCCGACGAGGGCCCCGACCGGCAGTAGCCCCTCCGGTGTGGCTAGCCGTCGTCGCGCCGCTCCGTCGACGCTGTCTTGTCTTCGACCGACTCCGGCTGGGCCTCGCTGCCACGCTGGAGCCGGTCGATCGCCTCACCTCCCTGGCGCGACAGCGTTGCCAGTCGATTGATCTGCTCGTCCAGGCGAGGCAGGGCATCCTGGCGATAGCGGGAAAGATCGTCGATGGCCCCCATGACGTCACCGAATGCCTGCTCCAGGGCCTCCATGTCCAGCTGGGCCGAGGCCGCCCGGGTCTGGATCTCCACGCCCTGGTGACGCAGCGCCCTGGCGGTGCCCGCAATCATGTCCGAAGTGGTGGTGTTGAGCGATTCGACACGATCGAGTACCAGGCGCTGGTTGGCCAGCGCCATGGCCACCGCCACTGCCACGGTCAGCGCCGAGACGGTGACGTGGATCGCCCGATCCACCCCGCGGATCAGCTCACGGTTGTTGCGGATGATGACCTCGAGCGCCAGCACCCCCTGCTGGCTGACCGCCAGTTGCTGTTGCAGGTCGACGATGCGCTGGCGCAGCGGAAAGAGCAGCTCCTCCTCGATGAAGGGGCGCTGGGGATGATCGTCAACGAGGCCGGACAGAGCCTGCTGCAGTCGCCGGTCGATCAGGCGCCCGAGGCTGATTTGACGCTGCAGCCGACCCATCAGCTCGCGCAGGGCCTCCTGATCGTCATTCAGCGTCAGGTTGTCGCGGTGCAGCATGTCGCGCCCCGCTTCCAGGTCGGCGATGATCGCATCCAGCGCCTGTTGTGCATTCTCGAACTTGCGGAAGTAGCGCTGCACGCGGCTGCCGGCTCCGGGGATGCGTGCCAGCAGTCGATCGAGCCGATTGGGCGAGAGCCGATGCTGCTGGGGGTCAAGCTCCTCCATCCTGCCGCGCAGATCGACCAGGGCACGGGCCACCGGCCCACCGTCATCGCCCTGGTGGGCCAGCTTTTTCAACGGCGTCTGCAGCATCTCGCTCTTGTGCGCCGCCTGCTGCTGCAGCTCCAGGCCCATCTCGTCCACTGCACGGCGCTGGCGTGCAAGCGCACTACCATCATCAGCACTGGCAAGCACCTCTTCCACGAAGGCGTCGGCCATCTTGTTCAGCTCGGGGTCATCCTCCCCGGGGGCGTCCTCCTCCCCGGCCTCGGTCAGGGTTTCCACCAGCTCGCTGGCGATCTCCTCCACCGGCGGCAGGGAGAGGCGGGATCCACGTCCGGACGGTTGATTCATGCTACCTTCCCCTTATCTCAAGGCCTTGATGCTAGGCTAGCATTCTGACAGGTTCAGCGCTGGCGCCCGTAACGCTCGGCCCTGCCGATGAAGCGCCGCAGCTCCTCGAGGGCCTGGTCGGTGGCCACCGATGCCTGGGGGCGCCCCGTCTCGATACGTGCCAGGGCCACGGCGGCATCATCGAGCAGCGTCAGCGCCGACTCGTTTCGCGCCACGAGACGCCGCAACCGCAGCTCGGTGTCGTCGATCAGCTCCAGGCGACGTTTCAGCGCAATCCGCTCCTCCACCGACAGCTTGGCACCATCCTGCTCCAGGCGGCGGCGCACGAAGTCTCCGTCGAGCCCCATTACCCCCCGGGCCTGAGCGGCCATGGAGGTGAAGTTGTCCACCGCCCCGAGGCACACCTCGGTGACCAGGCCGCGTGAGCGCTCGAAGGCCAGCTCGCTGCTGTCGAAACGTGCCAGCAGCACATCCATGACGTTGCAGTAGCGGCTGTAGAATCGGTCCACCTGGGTGGCGAGGTCAGGCCGTCGGGTATCGAGAAGGCCCTGCTTGGCGCGGCACAGAGCCATGATCAACTCATCGGCATCTGACGGTGGATGGGAAGGATCGAGTACCGCCACACCGGCCTCGCGGGCCTCGCGCTCCTGCTCCGTGCGCCGGCGTGCTGCCTCGGCTTCG
>NZ_AZQX01000119.1:0-22879 GCF_000568385.1 Halomonas sp. BC04 | reverse complement strand
AATCGCGGGCCTCGCCGTTGCCGGGGCCCATGCCCAGTTCGAACCCCAGGGGCTCTATTCGGCCAGGGCGATCCTCGATGCCGAGGTCCATTTCGAGGCTGCCCCGGAGAGCCAGCCCAGCGATGTCGTCGATATGCTGCTCGGAGACGACATGCAGGTGCATGCCCTGGTAATCCGCTCCCACGACGAGGTGGGACAGGATGGCGACCATATTGTAGTCACCAATGCCAACTACCGGCTGGTAACCCATGAAGAGGATGGCGAAACCACCCATGACATACTCGTCGATGCCCCTGAAGACGCCCTGGCGGCCATGCCTCGCTATGACCAGGACTGGTGGGACATGGCACGGCAGCGCGCACGGGATGCCTGGCATACTGCCGGCGAGGGTGCCGAAAGCGCCTGGCACTATACGCGCGAAGGCGCCGACCGCGTCGGCGAGGGAGCCGAGCGCGCCTGGGAACGCACCCAGGAAGGAGCCGAGCGGGCCGGCCGCGCCGTCAGCGACCTGCTCAACAACTGGACCAACAACGACTGACCTGCCTCGCACCGGTCGCCGGGCCCTCCCGAGCCACCATTCCTGAAAAGCGCAATGGTTGATACCGCTGACCCCGCCCTTCACAGGCGGGGTCGTGCTCTTCCAGTGCCAACCGGGTCAGCGCTTCAACCGCTGCAGCAGGCTGGCCGTGGCGAAACCATCTGGCGTGACGCCGATCGATCGCTGGTAGCTGCGCAGGCCGCGCCGCGTATTGGGGCCCATGATGCCATCCGGGGTGCCGACATCGAAGCCTCGGGCATTGAGCGCCTGCTGCATCTCGCGGACCTGGCTGCGTGTCAAAGGCTGCTCATCCCTCGGCCAGCTGGCGCGGATACCATCCCGACCGGCGATCTCGTTGGCTAGAGAGCCCACCGCCAAGGCGTAGCTGGTCGCATTGTTGTAGCGCAGGATGGCCCGGAAGTTGGGGCCTACCAGGAAGGCAGGCCCGTCGGCACCGGCCGGTGCAATGACCGAAGCCTGGGTGAACTCGGGAAGCGAACCGCCAGCGGCGCCACGCACCCCCTGGGCAGCCCATTCGCGACTGTCACGACGAGTGCTCAGCTCGGTCTGGGCATAGTCGAAGTCATCGGGCAGCCGGACCTCCACGCCCCAGGACTCACCCTGCTGCCAGCCGGCCCGGGCAAGATAATTGGCGGTAGAGGCCATGACATCGGGAATGCTGCCCCAGATGTCGCGACGGCCGTCTCCATCGCCATCCACCGCATAGGCTTCGAAACTGGAGGGTATGAACTGGGTATGGCCCATGGCCCCGGCCCAGGAGCCGACCATTCGCTCCGGGGCTATGTCCCCGACCTCGATGATGCGCAGTGCCGCCATCAGCTCGCCGCGGGCAAAATCGCTGCGACGCCCATCGAAGGCCAGGGTCGCCAGTGCCTCCAGGGTCGAGAAGTCGCCGAAGTTACCCCCGTAGTTGCTCTCGATTCCCCAGATGGCAACGATGATCTCCGCCGGAACGCCATAGCGCTCTTCCATGCGACGCGCGGTATCGCGATGCTCGGCAAGCTTGGCACGCCCCTGCTGGATACGAGCCGAGGAAACGGCACTGTCCAGATACTGCCAGATGGGTCGCACGAACTCCGGCTGGGAACGATCCAGCTCGATCACCCGTGGCCGGTAACGGACCCCATCCAGCGCCCGGGCCAGGTTCTCTCGCTGATCCCCTCCGAGCGGGCCTCGCGGCGAAAGCGGGCCAGCCAGGTATTGAAGTCGGCGGGCGTGGCCTCGGGCTCGGCGCGCTCGCCGGCCGGCGATTCCCGGGTGGTCTCGGCTTCCTGACCGCCGGCAGCGTCCGGCGAACGGTCGGCGGCATAGGCCTCCTGAACCGGGCCGTTCTGGCATCCGGCGAGAAGCACAACCAGCAGGGTGGCGGGAAAAATCTGACGCATCATGATGTCGGCATTCCTTGGCGTTGAACGCCCATGATGATGGCCCAGAAGCGTGGGCGAAACCAGCCTCAACAGCCATTGGTTCGTCGATTTCTGTAACCCCCGCCGCCGGTCACCGCGCGCTCAGGAAGGGTCGCTCTCCCGGGGCTGGTGCACCGCATTGGCCTCGGTCTCCAGGCCACTCTTCAGCTCATGGGTCAACGGATCGTAGTTGGGCCGCAGCTCATCCTTCACGGTACCGGACCAGAGCTTCGAGCCCACGAAATAGCCCGCCCGGCCGATGACATGTGCCGCCACCGGCGCCGTCATGATCACGAAGATGATGATGGCGAAGGCCCGGGCCACCACCGCCACCTCGCCGAAATGCACGGCAACGGCGAGCATGATCAGGATCACCCCCAGGGCGGCAGCCTTGGTCGTGGCATGCATCCGTGTGAGCAGATCCGGCAGGCGCAGGATACCCAGCGCCGCCAGCAGCATGAACAGCGCACCGGTGAGAATCAGAAAGCCCTTGATCATCTCAATCATCCCGAGGCCCCCCACGCTCCAGGAAACGGGCGAAACCGATGGCCGCCAGAAAGCCCATCAACGCGATCACGATGGCGGCATCCAGGAAGCTGGAAACGTCCACCTTGATGGCATAGACACCCACCATGCCCACCACGATGCTGGCGAAGAGCTCCAGCGCCACCACCCGGTCGGGCAGGCTGGGGCCGCGAACCACCCTCACGAAGGCCAGGATCAGGGCAAAACTCATGAGCACCTGGCTGATCAGGATTACGGTATCCACATCACCACCTCACCATCATCGAACTCAACGGAACAGCTCCAGGGCACGACATTCCATTTCCTTGAGGTTGCGGCGCAGTTCCTCCTCATCATCGAGGAACATGGCATGAATGTAGAGCACTTTGCGGTCGTCGGAGACATCCAGGCTCAGGGTGCCCGGCGTCAGGGATATCAGGTTGGCGACCATGGTGATCTCGAGCTCGGTACGCGCCTCCAGGGGCATGGCGATCACGCCGGGCTTCATGTGCCAGGGAGGCGTGAGGATGTCGAAGCCGACGCGCAGGTTGGCCTGGACCAGTTCCTTGATGAAGAAGCCAATGAAGCGCAGGATGCGTGGAATACGACTTGGATACCCCTTGAGCGCCGGAACCTGGGGTTCGATCAGCACCAGCGTGATGTAGCCGAATACCAGGCCGACCACCAGATTCGGCCCCGAGAAATCACCGCTGAGGATGACCCAGGCCAAGGCCAGCAGCAGGTTCCATATTGCCCCCGTCATGGCGTCACCTCCTCGTCAGGCGGCGCGACCAGCGCATCATCGATACCGGCATCGGCCCCCAGCACCGCCTCGATATAGCCCTGAGGATTCATCAACTGGTCGCCGATCTGGTTCATGGCAACCATCAGCGGTTCGGCAAACAGGCCGATCAACAGGGCAAAGAGTGCCAGCACCGCCACCGGCAGATACATCAGCCAGAGACTCGCCGGCACCATGCGGCTGTCATCCCCGACCACGGTCTGCTCCACCGGCACCAGGTTATCCTCGGGCAGGGTCTTCCAGAACACCTCGTTCCATATCTTGACCATGGAGTAGAGCGTCATCAGGCCGACCGCCAGGGCGACGCCAGTGACCACGTAGGCACCGGCCTCGATACCGGCGCGCACGATGACGAACTTGGCGAAGAAGCCGGATAGCGGCGGGATGCCGGCCAGGGAAAAGGCCGACAGGAAGAAGGCCACGGAGAGCCAGGGGCGCTCGCGATAGAGCCCGCCCATCTTCTTCAGCTCATAGGTACCCTGGAGCCGGCGCGTGATACCGCTGATCAGGAACAGGTTGGTCTTGACCACGATGTTGTGCATCACCGCGAAGATTCCGCCGGCAATGGCAAGCGGCGTGAACAGGGCAAGACCGAGGATCATGTAGCCGATCTGGCTGACGATATGGAAGGAAAGGATGCGCCGGAACTCGAATTGCGCCGCCGCACCGAGCACGCCCGTCACCATGGTCAGCGCCGCCCCCCACAGCAGCAGATCCTGGGTATAGCCCAGGGTCTGGTCGAACATCAGCGTGAAGACGCGATAGAGGGAATAGACACCCACCTTGGTCAGCAGCCCCGCAAACAGGGCCGATACCGCCACCGGGGGCGTGTGATAGGAGGCCGGTAGCCAGAAGAAGAGCGGGAAAGCCGCCGCCTTGATGCCGAAGGCGATCATGAACATGACCGCCAGCACCTCGACCATGCCCTGGTTCTCGGCCGCGGCCAGGCGCTGGGCGATATCAGCCATGTTGAGCGTACCGACCATCCCGTAGGTCAGGCCGATGGCGGTGAGGAAGATCACGGAAGCCAGCAGGTTGAGGGTGACATACTTGATCGCCCCCTCCATCTGCGCCTTCTCGCCGCCAAGAATCAGCAGCGCAAAGGAGGCAACCAGCATTACCTCGAACCAGACATAGAGATTGAAGATGTCCCCGGTGAGGAAGGCGCCGGCCACGCCTGCCAGCAGCAGGTGCATCAGGGGATAGTAGCCGAACTTCTCGTGACCGGCTCCGGTGGACGCCAGCGAATAGATCGCCAGTGCCAGGCCGATGATACCGGTCATCACGATCATCACTGCACTGAGCATATCGGCGATCAGGGTGATTCCGATGGGAGCCTGCCAGCCGCCCATCTGGATCACCACATAGTCATCCAGGCTTACCGATACCAGCAGCCATAGCGCCACACCGAGCAGCGCGACATTGCCGGCTACGGCGATGAAACGTTGCGTGGGACGCGAACGCCAGAACAACAGCGACAGGGCACCCGACAACAAGGGCAGGAGAACGGGCAGTGCAACTTCAGGCCTCACGTATCGGTTTCCTTCATCTTGTCCAGGTCATCGGCCTTGACGATCTCGTAGGCACGACGAATCAATACCACGGCGAAGGCCAGTACGCCGAAGGCGATCACGATAGCGGTGAGCACCACTGCCTGGGGCAAGGGGTCCGCCACCGGGCCAAGTGGCGCAGCAAGCCCCTCGGGAATCAGGGGCGGTGCCCCACGGGTCATGCCCGCCGAGGTGAAGATCAACAGGTTGGCGGCATTGGAAAGCAGCATCAGGCCGATCACCAGCTTGACGATCGAGCGGCGCAGCATCAGAAAGATCGCTGACGCGTACAGCAGGCCAATGGCCACGGCCATTACCGGCTCCATAACGAACCTCCAGCTCGAATTGACGGGGCGGCGTCGGCAACGCCGTTACGATCAAGGTTCATCCTTGTCCACCTCCATCAGCGTCATGACCATGGCCAGCACCGAGCCCAGAACCGCCAGGTAGACCCCGACGTCGAAGATCAACGGACTCGAGGCCTTGAAGTCGATACCGGGTATCTCCCACCACTGGGCAGTGAGGAAGGGTTGATCCATGAACCAGGCGGGAAACACCGAGATCATGCCCAGCAACAGGCCCATGCCGATCAGGTCACGGGCGTCGACCATGCGCAGCACCTCCCGGGTGGCGCTGACCCCGAAGGCGAACAGGTAGAGCGTGAAGGCGCCGGCAGCCACCAGCCCGGCGATGAATCCCCCGCCCGGCTCATCGTGCCCCCGCAGCAGCAGGAACACGGAGAACAGCAGCTGCAGCGGCATCAGTATCCGGGCGGCGGTGTGCAGTATCAGGGTGCCTGACTTAACCATCGGCGGGCTCCTTTTCCTTCGACGCAGGCTTGGATTTCTCCGCCGCTCGCAGCTTGAGCATGGCAATGACACCGATCGCCGCCAGCGCCAGCACGAAGATCTCCCCCAGGGTGTCCAGCGCCCGGTAGTCCACCAGGATCACGTTGACGATATTGCGCCCATGGGCCAGTGGAACGCTGTTCTCGATCATGTAGCCCGAAATGGGCACGAACTGGTCGACCCCCCAGGCCGTCAGCACCAGCAGGGTGATCAACACACCGACTGTACCGGCCACCAGGAGGTCGCGCACCCGCTCCAGGGGAGTCGAGAGGCTGGCGAAGCGGGGCAGGCGGAAGAGCACCAGCACCAGCAGGATCACGGTCAGCGTTTCCACCAGCAGCTGGGTGATGCCCAGGTCGGGCGCACTGAACAGAATGAAGGTCAAGGCGATGGAGAAGCCCATGATGCCCACTGATACCACCGCACTCAGCCGCGACCGGGTGATGGCGGCAAACAGCGCGCCCATCACCATCATCGATACCACCACCACTTCGTGGAAACGGACGTCGAGATGGAAGGCGATCTCCGGAGAGTGGCGCAGCAGCAGGGAGTTGCCGATCAGCGCGATCAGTGTCAGCACCATCACCATCAGGTAGTTGCGCATGTAGCCGTTCTGCAGAATGCGGGTCTGCCAGTCGGAGACGACGGTGATCCAGTGCATGAAAGCCTCATAGCCAGCCTCGGGACCCCTTGCAATAAGCGGGTCGAGCCTGGCCAGGCGTGCGCGCACCCGATCCCAGCGCAGGAACAGCAGATAGCCCAGTCCCAGGCTGACCAGCGACATGATCAGGGGCAGGTTGATGCCGTGCCACAACGACAGCGAGACGGTGACAGGCTCCCCCATCACCACCGAGGCGGCGGCGGTCAGCAGTCCCATGCCGGCCAACACCGGAACCAGACCGAGCAGCAACGAAAGAACCGCCAGCACGGCGGGACCAAGCAACATCGAAACCGGCGCCTCGTGGGCCACCCGCGGAGTGGGGCGACGATCGCCGAAGAAGGGCCTCAGCGCCACGATGGCAGCCACGGCAATGGTCAGGAAGGCCGCCGAGAAGGCCAGCAGCAGGATCAACCAGCGATAGGCGCCCGCCTCGAGAACCGACTCGAACATCAGCTCCTTGGCGATGAAGCCAAACAGCGGCGGCACACCCGCCAGCGACAGGGCGGCGATCATGGCCACCAGCGCAGTCACCGGCATCAGCGAGCGCAGCCCTCCCATGGCGGTCACGTCCTTGGTGCCGGTCTCATGGTCAAGAATGCCCGCCACCATGAACAGCGCCCCCTTGTAGAGGGAGTGGGCCAGCAGGAAGGTGACGAAGGCGATGAGCGCTCCCTCGGTGCCGATGCCCAGCAGCATGGTCAGGGCCCCCAGTGCCATGATCGTGGAGTAGGCCAGCAACTTCTTGATATTGGTATGGCGAATGGCCAGGAAGGCGCCGGTGAACATGGTGAATGCCCCTACCACCGAGAGGATGCCGACCCACATTTCGGTGCCGCCCAGGCTGGGCTGCAGTCGCGCCATCAGGTAGATCCCGGCCTTGACCATGGTGGCGGAGTGCAGGTAAGCCGATACCGGCGTCGGTGCCGCCATGGCGTTGGGTAGCCAGAAGTGGAACGGGAACTGTGCCGACTTGGTGAAGGCGCCCAGCAGCAGGCAGATCAGCAGCGGTGCATAGAGATCGTGTTCACGCAGCGCATCCCCCATGGTGCCCAGCTCGGCAAACGACCAGCTGCCGCCGGCCATACCCAGCATCACCAGCCCCGCCATCAGCGCCAGCCCACCGCCGACGGTGACGAACAGCCCCTGACGGGCCGACTTGCGAGCCTCCAGGTCAGCGTGATTGAAGCCGATCAGCAGATAGGAGGTAATACTGGTCAGTTCCCAGAAGACGAACATCGTGATCAGGCCATCGGCCAGGACCAGGCCCAGCATCGACACCATGAAGGCCACCAGGGCGATATGGAAACGCACCAGGTCGGGATGGCCCTTGAGATAACCCCCCGCGTAGATCAGCACGAAGGTGCCGATCACTGTGATCAACAGGGAAAACAGCAGCGAGAGTCCATCGACAACGAAGGTCAGGCTCATGCCCAGCGAAGGCACCCACTCCACGCCAAATGTCAGTGTCTCCCCACTCATCACCGCCGGCATGAGGTTCAGGAATCCCAGGGTCAGGGCAGCCGGGAATGCGGCCAGCACGAAGCTCGTACGCGCTCCGAACCAGCGATGCAGCAGCGGGGCAAAGGCGGCGAGCACGAAACCCGAAAGCACGGCTAGTTGCATCATGCAGCTCTCTTCATGGTCGATCTTCCATCAGGGGGTACCGGCATCTTCGCTGTCTTGCCAGTGCCTGTCGCGATAGACGGTAGGTGAACTCGCTGGCTAGCCACGCACGACAAGTGCATGGCGCGCCGCTGCCACTTTGACAAGCGCGCGTCGAACGTGCAAATGAACGTCGCCTGAACGGGTTTTCCGTCGCCGGCGCCGAGTGCGGGATTACGCCCAATGGATAAGCCCCGTACGACCTTTCCAGACTGTATATTGCACCGCAAAAGCTATAAACTCTGCGCCGCAGCTGGCAGCAATTGGCACAGACCGCTCGGCGAAACGGCTGGTAGTATAGCGATTTCCCTCCGTTTCATCATTCGTCGCTCCCAACGCGCCAGTCCGGCGATCCTCGATCGCTCCGATGGGCCTCGTGGTGAGCGGGTGCATTCCACGCCACGCCTCACTCTCCCGAACGTGGCGCAATGTCACCGATCCTCCGCCAGAATGGATGAACCACCAATGTCATTGCTGTGGATTCCTCTTCTCACCATTATTGGCACCCTGGTGCCGGTCATGACCTCTCGCCATGGCCGCAAGGTCTGCGTCGCCACCACCCTGGTCGCCCCCTTGCTGGCGCTGGGCCTGGTGCTGATGCATGCCCCGACCGTCATCGCCGGCGATGTGGTCAGCCTACAGATACCCTGGATGCCCCTGCTGGGACTCGACCTGGCGCTGCGAATCGACGGCCTGACGCTGCTGTTCGCCTTGCTGATCCTGGGTATCGGTAGCCTGATCCTGCTGTATGCCGGGTATTACCTGAGTGCTGCCGAGGATGACGGTCGCTTTCTCTCCTACATGATGCTGTTCATGACGGCCATGCTGGGGATTGCCATGGCCGACAACCTGCTGCTGCTGTGGCTGTTCTGGGAGCTGACCAGTATCTCCTCGTTCCTGTTGATCGGCTTCTGGGGCCATCGCAGCGACGCCCGGCGCGGTGCACGCATGGCACTCACCGTCACCGGCGCCGGGGGGCTGGCACTGCTGGCCGGCATCCTGCTGATCGGCCAGGTCGTCGGCAGCTTTGCCATGAGTGACGTCCTGGCTGCCGGCGACGCGATACGCGCCTCGGCCCACTATCCGCTCATCCTGGTGCTGGTACTCTTCGGCGCCTTCACCAAGTCGGCCCAGTTCCCGTTCCATTTCTGGCTGCCCCATGCCATGGCGGCACCGACGCCGGTATCGGCCTTCCTGCATTCGGCCACCATGGTCAAGGCCGGCGTCTTCCTGATGGCGCGGCTAAACCCGGCGCTGGGAGACACTGCGCTCTGGGCCGTTGCGCTATCCCTGGTGGGCCTCGCCACCATGCTCTATGCCGCCTGGTTCGCCCTGCTCGAGCGCGACCTCAAGGGCATCCTGGCCTTTTCCACGGTCAGCCACCTGGGCCTGATCACCCTGCTGCTGGGGCTGGGCAGCCCGCTGGCCATCGTGGCCGCCGTGTTTCACATTCTCAACCACGCGACCTTCAAGGCCGCGCTGTTCATGATGGTCGGCATCATCGACCATGAGACCGGCACCCGGGATATCGACCGCCTGGGCGCCCTCTGGAGCATGATGCCACTCACCGGCACCATGACGATCCTCGCGGGATCCGCCATGGCCGGCTTCCCCCCGTTCAACGGTTTTCTCTCCAAGGAGATGCTGTTCGAAGAGAGCCTGATCAATAACCTGCTCGGCGCACTCAGCGTGGTCATCCCGCTGCTGGTGGTGGTAGCCGCCATGCTCTCGGTCGCCTATTCGCTGCGGCTGATCTATAGCCTCTTCTTCGCCGAGCCGAAGCTTACCCGCGAGCAGAAGTCACAGCCACCGATCAAGGCCCACGACCCGGCGCACGGCATGCTGGCGCCGGGACTGTTCCTGGCCGCCGTCAGCCTGCTGGTGGGCCTGTTCCCCATGACGCTGGCCGCCCCCCTGATCAATGCCGCGAGCCTGGCGGTCCAGGGCGAGACGACGCCGATGTTCACCCTGGCGCTGTGGCATGGCATCAACACGCCCTTGCTGATGAGTCTTGCCGCGGTGGCAGGCGGCATCCTGGTGCTGCGTCATCAGCGCTACTTTGCCGGCCTTGCGGCACTCTTCCCCTCCCGTGACGCAGGGATCATCTTCGAGGCCGGCATACAGCGCGCCATCAAGATTACCCTTTGGCTGACCCTGCGCCTGGAGAACGGCTCGCTGCAGCGCTACCAGGCCCTGCTGATTCTCTGCGCCCTGGTCATGACCGCCATCGGCCTGACCCGGCTAGAGTCCCTCACCGGCGAGCTGGGCCTGCAGCCGCTGGACGGCATGATGATCCTGGGCGCCGGCCTGATGATCTTTGGCGCCATCGGCAGTGCCTGAGCCATCGCTGGCGGCTGGTCTCACTGCTCATGCTCTCGGTGGTGGGTCTCGCCGTCTCGCTGACCTTCGTGCGGTTTTCCGCCCCGGACCTTGCACTGACCCAGCTGTCGGTGGAAGTCGCCTCGATGATCCTGATGATCCTGGCGCTGTTCTTCCTGCCCCAGCGCCCTCCACTGCTCGTCTCGGGAAGACGGATTCTGCGCGACCTGATCCTTGCCGCCTCCCTGGGCGTGGTGGTGGCAATGCTCAACTATGCTCTACTCACCCGCGAGACCCTGACCATCGCCGACTACTTCCTGCGCGAGAGCCTGCCTGGCGGCGGCGGTACCAATGTGGTCAACGTCATCCTGGTGGATTTCCGCGGCTTCGATACCCTGGGCGAGATCACCGTGCTGACCCTGGCCGGACTGGCCACCTTCAAGCTGCTCAACCGCATGCGCCTGTTCATGCCCTCGGGCAACCTGGAGGGTATCCGCTGGTCAAGGCACCGCCACCCGATGATCCTGGCGGTAGTGGCGCAGATACTGCTGCCGCTGGCACTGCTGGTATCGGTCTATATCTTCCTGCGCGGCCACAACCAGCCCGGCGGCGGCTTCATTGCCGGCTTGATCACCTCAGTGGCCCTGATCCTGCAGTACATGGCCCGCGGGCATGACTGGACACGGCAGCGTCTGCCGGTCTCCTATCCGGTGGTGGCAGTATGCGGCCTGGCCATCGCCGTGGCCACGGGGCTAGGCAGCTGGCTATTCGGCTACCCCTTCCTGACCTCGGCGTTCGGCCATTTCCATATCCCGCTGATCGGCGAGATCGAACTGGCCTCAGCCATGCTCTTCGATCTCGGGGTCTACCTGGCGGTGGTCGGCGCCACCCTGATGATCCTGATCAACCTGGGCCGGGTCACCACCGTGCACCGCCCGACGCTGGAGGAACGCTGATGGAAGCTCTCTTCTCACTGGTGGTCGGCGTGCTCTCTGCCAGCGGTCTCTATCTTCTGCTGCGGGGTCGCACCTTCCCGGTCATCGTCGGCCTGGCCCTGCTCGGCTACGCCGTCAACCTCTTCCTGTTTTCCACGGGCGGCCTCAACACCCATGCGGCAGCCGTCATCGGCGAATCGATCTCACCCACCGACCCCTTGCCCCAGGCCCTGGTACTGACCGCCATCGTCATCGGCTTTGCCATGACCGCCTTCGTGGTGATCCTGGCCATTCGCGCCCGCAGTGAGCTGGGCAGCGACCATGTGGATGGCCAGCAGGGTGAAGAGGGAGATGTGGGCCGATGAACCAGCACCTCATTACCTTCCCCATCCTGCTGCCGATGGTGGGTGCCCTGGCACTCCTGCTGATGGGCAAGGCGAGCTTTACCACTCATCGCCGCATCAGCGTGTCAGTCACCGCGGCCCTGGTCGTGGTCAGCTTGCTGCTGCTGAGCCGTGCCGCCAGCGGCGAACTGACCTTCTACAGCCTGGGCAACTGGCAAGCGCCCTTCGGCATCGTGCTGATGCTCGACCGGCTCTCGGCCTGATGTTGACGCTTACCGCCGTGCTGGCCCTGGGCTGCATCCTCTTCGCCAGCGCCGGTGACGATACCAAGGGCAGCAACTTTCACGGCCTCTTCCAGCTCCAGCTGGTGGGCCTCAACGGCGCCTTCCTCACCGGCGACCTGTTCAATCTCTTCGTCTTCTTCGAGATCCTGCTGTTGGCCTCCTACGCGCTGTTGATGCATGGCGGCGGCAAAGCCCGGGTTGGCGCCGGATTGCACTACGTGATCCTCAACGTGGCCGGTTCGGCGCTGTTCATCATTGCGCTGGGAGTCCTCTACGGCGCCACGGGCACCCTGAACATGGCCGACATGGCGCGCCGTGTTGCCGTCATGTCCGGTGACCAGGCGGCCCTGGTCACCGCCGGCGCCCTGCTGCTGGTGGTGGTTTTCAGCCTCAAGGCAGCGCTGCTGCCGCTCTATTTCTGGCTGCCACGTACCTACTCGGCGGCACCCGCCCCGGTCGCTGCGCTGTTCGCCATCATGACCAAGGTGGGGCTATACGCCATCCTGCGCGTGCAGACGATGATCTTCGTCGACAGCCCTGCGGCAGGCGGCATTACCGCTTGGCTGTGGTGGTCGGGCCTGGCCACCATCGTACTGGCGGCAATCGGCGTGCTCGCCGCCCGCGACCTGCGCCCCCTGATCGCCTACCTGGTACTCGTCTCGGTGGGCACACTGCTGGCCGGGGCGGCACTGGGCACGACAGCGGCAACCACTGCCCTGCTCTACTACCTGCCACATACCACCCTGATCTGCGGCGCCCTGTTCCTGATTGCCGAAATGATCGGGCAGCAGCGCGGCAAGGCGGGCACCCGTCTGGTTCGTGGCCGTCGCCTGCATCAGCCCCACCTGCTTGGCGGACTGTTCCTGGTGGCCGCCGTTGCGGTCGCCGGGCTACCGCCGCTCGCCGGCGCGCTGGGCAAGCTGCTGCTGATGCAGGCCGCGGAAGGCAGCGCACGACTCTGGCTCTGGCCGCTGCTGCTGCTGGCCGGGCTGTGCGCCCTGATCGCCATGTCCCGGGCGGGTTCGGTCTTCTTCTGGGCCAGCTACAAGGGCGAGGTCGACACCGGCAGGATCAGCCGGGCCCAGTTGGCCGGCGTGGCATGGCTGCTGGCCAGCGCTCCGCTGCTGGTCATCTTCGGCGGGCCAGTGAATGCCTATACCCAGGCGACGGCCGAACAGCTGGCCAATCCCCAGGAGCCGATTCGCCAGCTGCTGGGAGACGAGCCAGGGCAACAGATCGTGCAGTTCCAGAACATCACCGGAGACGCGCCATGAGAGCAATGGGACGCTACCTGCCCACCCCCACCCTCTCGCTGGTCTTGCTGGTGGTATGGCTACTGATGGTGCGCAGCATCGAACCCGGCCAGCTGTTGCTGGGCGCCTTCCTGGCCGTGGGTATCCCGCTGCTGACACAGGGCTTCTGGGAGCCCCTGCCCCGGGTGAAACACCCCATCAAGCTGGCCTGGTTCGTCATTGTCGTCATGTGGGATATCGTCAAGGCCAACGTACACGTCAGCCTGCTGATACTCTTGCCTCGGCGGGAGCCACACCCGGGCTTCGTCGAATACCCGCTGGAGGTCAAGGACCGACTGGTCATCATGCTATTGGCCAATACCATCACCATGACGCCAGGCACCGTATCCACCAATATCCGCCTGGATGGCTCGTCCCTGCTGATCCATGTACTGGACATGGACGAGGAGCAGGAACTGGTACGCGAGATCCGCGAACGCTATGAACGGCCGCTAAAGGAGATCTTCGAATGCTAGATACTGCCCTGCTGATCGGCCTGACGCTGATCGTGCTGGCCATGGCGATGAACGTCTACCGGCTGGCCATCGGCCCTGACATCCCGGATCGCCTGCTGGCGCTGGATACCCTGTACGTGAACTCCATCGCGCTGATCGTCATGCTGGGACTCTGGCTCAATACCAAGACCTACTTCGAAGCGGCGATACTGATCGCCATGCTCGGCTTCGTCAGCACCATGGCCATCTGTCGCTACCTGCTGCGCGGCGACATCATCGAATGAGGAAGACGCCATGACCTTCTATGTCATCGCCGAAGGCGTGATCGCCTTCCTGCTGGTCGCCGGTGGGATCTTCGCCTTCACCGGCTCGCTAGGCATGCTGCAGTTCAAGGACTTCTTCATGCGACTGCACGGCCCCACCAAGGGGACGACCCTGGGGATCGGCTGCATCCTGATCGCCTCGATGCTCTACTTCACCATTACCCAGCGCGAGCTTCACGTCCAGGAGCTGCTGATCACCCTGTTCCTCTTCATCACGGCGCCGGTGACCGGCCACATGCTGGCCAAGACCGGCCTGCACATGCACCTGCGATTCATCACCGGCACCCGCGGTTCGGTGCCCGAGTTCCGCGACGAGGACGTCGGCCAGAGTCGGGTGGCACGCCCCGCGCGAGCCAAGCACCCGTGGAAGTATCGCAAGGCCAAGCGTTCGCGCATGCGCCGCTGAGCGACCGTAACGACGCAAGATATCAACAAAGAGGGCTGCCAACAGGCAGCCCTCTTTGTTGTTCGCCAACGGATAGGCCGAGAGAAAACCGCCCTCAGCACCAGCCTGAGAGTTCGCGCCGAATGACCGCGATCAGCGCGGCGATATGGTCGTCGCGGTCGTTCAGGCACGGGAATATAGGTGAACCGTTCGCCACCGGCGGCGAGAAAGCTCTCCTTTATCTCCTCCTCGATCTCCTCGAGGGTCTCCACGCAGTCGGCAGAGAAAGCAGGGGATACCACTGCGATGTGCTTGTGGCCGCGACGGGCCAGCTCGGCCACATGCTCTACCGTGGCCGGCCCCACCCACTCTTCAGGCCCGAACTGGGACTGGAACGCAGTCACGATGGCATCGTCGGGCCAGCCCAGGCGCTCCTTGAGCAGCCGCGTGGTCTTCTGGCACTGGCAATGGTAGGGGTCCCCCTCCATCAGATAGCGCTTCGGCACGCCATGATAGGAAGCCACGAGCACCTCGGGACGGCTCTCGGCGGCAGCGTAGGCCTCTTCCACCGAGGCCGCGAGGGCGTCGAGATAGGCCGGCTCGTCGAAATAGGCCGGCACGGTGCGAAATGCCGGCTGCCACTTGAGCGTCATCAGCGTACGAAAGGCCTGGTCGTTGGCCGTGGCGGTGGTCGGCGAGGCGTACTGGGGATAGAGCGGAAAGAACAGGATGCGCTCGCAGCCCTGTGCCTGCATGCGCCGCAGCACACTGTCGGTGGAGGGGTTGCCGTAGCGCATGCAGAAGTCCACCACAACCTCGTTGCCATACAGCGCCTCGAGGCCCTCGGCGATCTTGTGGGTCTGCTGCCGCGTGATGGTCAGCAACGGGCTTTCGTCGTTCTCGGTGTTCCAGATTCCGCGATAGGCCTTGCCGGAGCTGAACGGGCGCTTGGTGAGAATGATCAGCTGCAATAGTGGCTGCCACTTCCAGTCCGGATAGTCGACCACCCGCTTGTCGGAGAGGAATTCATTGAGATAGCGCCGCATCGACCAGTAGTCGGTGGCATCCGGCGTGCCCAGGTTTGCCAGCAGAATACCGATCTTGGGCTTCGCTACGGGCGGATGGTCCGCTGCCGCATGGGCCAGCCGCCCCTTGCCGGGCTGATCCTGTTCCACTCCCGCTGAGGTCATGCACGCTGCTCCTTCTGGTCAATGACGGATTCTGGTCGGTGACTCACGACAGCGGACAGTTTATCAGGCCAGGCGCTCGGAAGGAGTAAAAAGCTGTACTAAATTCGGTTTTTGTACAGCTTGGGAGGAGCCTTCACGCCAGGGAGGCACCGGGGACAATCAGAAGACCCAATCAGAAGACCAAGGGCACCCGTGAGGTCAAAGGGTCCCGGTAATGAGCCTCGCGGCCGATGACCTCGTCATGGGGAACATGCTGCACCAGGAAGGCACGATGAATGCCGGCCCGCTGGAGTTCCAGGTACACATCCTCCAGCGAGCGAAACACGACTGGCTTGGCGCGCCTTGTGAGCAGGTGCCGGGCACCTTCCACATCCTCCAACTCCACCTGGTAACAGTGGCTGCCGGCGTGGGTGATGACGCGGATTTCGTAGTTGTCGTGACTGGCCGCAAAGGCCTTGAGATCGTTGAAGTCCATGGCTCCCTCCATGTAACGGACATCAAATGGCGCTAAAACAGATATGACTCGGGCACAGCATGACTGTGCCCGATAGCATTAGCATGACAGTAGCATATTGAGAATGTGACTATCGGACAGCGGGAGGGTTCCGTGATATGAGCTCAGGCAGTCGGTATTGTGGTGGAGTCGCGACGAGGCAGTTGATCGTGCGACAGGCCGAAGGTGAAGGGCTACTGGTAATCGGAAGGGTCGATGGCCTTGGCGAGCGAGCGGCGGTCCACCCATTTTCCCGCCTTGGTCTCCTTGTAGCGAAACACCACGCGATCGCCAACGGCCACGGCGAGCTCGGGATCCTCGGTCTGATAGCTATACGTCTCGCCCTCCACGACCAGCTGGAAACGATAGAGGTCTGGCATGCCCAACCACTCCTTGAAGGGCCCTTCCCGCTCCAGCGATTGGAGTTCGCCGCGTGCCTCGAGCTTCGGGGCGCGCTGCTGTTTGCCGCGTCTGAATCCGCTTGCCATGCTGCCTCCTGGTGATCTGTCGGGGGTCGGCATTATACGGTGCCCACCCACAGGCTCAAGGCCCGGGAAGACGATCAACTTCCAAAGGACTCACCGTAGGTGTCCGGGGCCAGGTCCTCGAAGCGGGTATAGCGCCCAATGAAGGCCATGTGCACCGTGCCAATGGGACCGTTACGCTGCTTGCCGATGATCAGTTCGGCGAGCCCCTGATTATCGGGGTTATCCGGATTATAGACCTCGTCACGGTAGACGAAGGCGATGACGTCCGCGTCCTGCTCGATGGCGCCGGATTCACGAAGATCCGACATCACCGGCCGCTTGTTGGGACGCTGCTCCAGTGAGCGGTTGAGCTGGGACAGCGCCACCACCGGGCAGCCGAACTCTTTCGCCAGGCCCTTCAAGGAGCGGGAAATTTCCGAGATCTCGCCGGTCCGGTTCTCCGAAAAGCCCGGGATCTGCATCAACTGCAAGTAGTCGATCATGACCAGCGCCATGTTGCCGTGCTCACGCACCAGCCGGCGAATCCGCGAGCGCATTTCGTTGGGCGAAAGCGCTGCCGTGTCGTCAATGAACAGCTGCTTGTCCTTGAGCAGGTTCACCGCCGAGGTCAACCGCGGCCAATCCTCGTCCTCCAGCTGGCCGGTACGTACCCGGGTCTGGTCGATACGCCCCAGGGACGAGAGCATGCGCAGCATCAACGATTCGGCAGGCATCTCCATGGAGAAGACCATGACCGGCTTGTCACTGGCGATCACCGCATGCTCGACCAGGTTCATGGCGAAGGTGGTCTTGCCCATGGAGGGGCGTCCGGCAATGATCACCAGGTCGGATGGCTGCAGGCCAGTGGTCATTTCGTCAAGATCCCGAAAGCCGGTGGAAAGGCCCGTCATCTCGCCCTGCATGTTGAAGAGCTCGTCGATGCGATCCACCGCCTTGGCCAACAGCTCGCTCATGCCGATGGGGCCGCCGGACTTGGGACGCTCCTCGCTGATCTGAAATACCAGCCGCTCGGCCTCGTCGAGCAGCTCGTCGGCCGGCCTTCCCTGCGGGCTGAAGGCGCCATCGGCGATCTGACTGGCCGCCCGGATCAGCTTGCGCAAGGTGGCGCGTTCGCGAACGATATCCGCATAGGCGCGGATATTGCTCGCTGACGGCGTATTGCGCGCCAGTTCGGCCAGGTAGGCGAGGCCACCGATGGTACCGAGCTGGTCACGCCCTTCCAGGGCCTCGGAGAGCGTCACCACATCCAGCGGCTGGCTGGCTTCGGCCAGGCCACTCATGGCGTTGAAGATCAAGCGATGCTCGTAGCGATAGAAGTCATCCGCCACCAGCCGCTCGGCAACGGTATCCCATGCCTGGTTATCGAGCATGAGGCCACCCAGCACCGACTGCTCCGCCTCAAGAGAGTGAGGCGGCATCTTCAGGGCAGCGGTTTCCTGGTCCAACTCGAGGGTGTCGTTCATGGCATGGCAACCTACATGAAAACGGGCCGTGCCATTCTACCCGATGGACGTGGCCCACCCTACCTCTCGAAACGACAAAAACCGCGACTGAAATCGGCCGCGGCAAGGATCGAAACAGCAGGCGAGCATCAGGCCCGGCTGGGCCGGGCCTGGCTCAGAACCAGACTTCGGTCTGCACACCGAAGCTCCACTGGCCGCCGGTGAAGCCGTCACTGCCGAAGGTGGAATTCGTATCGTAATCGTTGAGTTCACTATCCCAGTCGGTATATGAAGCGAACAGGCGAATTTCGGGACGCTGCCAGAAGCCGCCCACCTGGGGCTTGAAGGTCGGCGCGATGGTGAACTTGCCGAAGTCGCCACTCACTGCGTTCAGGTCGCCGCGCCCATTAGGATCCAGGTCCATGTACTGGTAGCTGGCCTCGTACTGCATTTCGAAGTTCTGGGTGATCTCGTTGACCAGGCGTGCGTTGAGGGTCAGCCACTGGTAGTCGTCACCCTCGACGAAACGGTCCTTGCTCACCTCACCGAACAGTACCGGCGCAAAACGCCAATTGGGGGCCAGGTAGGTGGTGCCGTAGATGCCGAGGCGGGTGGCCTGGGCTTCGTCGGTCAACTCCCCGGCGCTGCCGAGCGCCTTGACCTCGGCACCGAGGCCTTGGCCGTGCAGCAGTGCCACCTTGTAGTTGCCTTCGCCCAGGCCGAAGAAGCTGTCGCCGTGGTAGGCCACCATGGTATGGAAACCGGTGTCGGCGGCGGTCTGGCCTTCGCCGATATCGCGCTCGTCGTTGTCGGCCGCCGACATGGCGTTGACCATCCACTGCCAGTTGCCGAAGTAGTTGTTGGCGGTAAGGACCAGGCTGTCCGTGCTGCCCTCGAGCCCCGGGTACTCGGGACGCACCGGATAGTCGCTGAAGCTGCGCCCGTAGAGCGAGAAATTGGAGCGCCAGTTGTCGGCCAACTGGACATCGTAGATACCCGCACCGGTACCGGCCAGGAAGACGAAGTCGGTGTCGAGCCAGTGGATGTCGAAGTTGTCGCGATCGAAGCGCTTGCCGGCCCAGATAGAGGCATTCTCGAAGGCCCCGGTGAAACTCGGCAGCTCGCTGAACTCGGCGTAGACCTGGCGCACGTTGAGGTTGGAGTCGCCGTCCCAGTCATTGCTGGTGGTGGTGCCGCTGGCCAGCATGGTGCGGTAGTGCGCCTTGGCGCCATTGTCGAACTGCATGCGGTAGTTGAGGATGGCCTCGGCGTAGGTGTCAGGCTCGTTGCCCAGGCGGCCCACGGCACCACCCAGCCCGCCGGCCGGCGTTACGTAGGGACCGCCCTCGATGCTCTTGCGGTCCTCGCCCAGCAGCAGGCCGGAACGGGCATAGACGTTGAAGGAGAAGCCCTCCTCGCCGCTGGCCTGGCGCTCGACCTTGCCGAGTCGCTCCTCGACCTCTTCCACGGTGAGTCGTCCATCGGCCTGGGCTTCGGCCAGCTCGGCCCGCTGTTCGGCGGCGGAGGCGCGCTGCTCCGCCGCTGCGACGCGATTCTCCAGATCGAGCAGCCGCTGCTCCAGGCTATCGGCGGTGGCAATGCCGCTCATACCTAAACAGGCCACGGCTACGGCGGCGACGAGAGGCGTTCTGAGCAAGGCAGTTTTCATGGCAGTGAATCCTTTTATGGTTGTTTTCGCAAGAAAGCAGGCAAGCCAGAGACTTAATCGATTAAGATGCCGGGTCGATAGCAGCTCTCGGCCTCGCCACTGAAACCTGACGTCTTGAGGGTGCTCAGGACGTACCGGTAAAACTTAATCGTTTAAGGATTTCGGGGCAAAGAAAAAAAGTAAAATTACTACCAAAGTCTCATTGGATGGCGCTGCCAGTGAACGGTTCGCCCCCCACCGCGACTCACCAAGGGCCGATAGCAGCCGGGAAGGAGGTGCTGGAAAAAGACAAGGGGCGCGGGAGATGATCCCCGCGCCCCTTGGCGAACGGCGTGAACAGGAGCCGTGTTACTCGGCTACCACCACGACACGTACGCTCGCATCGACTTCGGCGTGCAGGTGCAGCTCGATGTCGTATTCGCCGGTCTGGCGAATCGGACCCTGCGGCATGCGAACTTCGCTCTTGGCGACGTCGATGCCGGCCTGACCCAGTGCTTCGGCCAGGTCGCGCGGACCGATGGAACCGAACAGCTTGCCCTCTTCGCCGGCCTTGGAAACCAGCGACAGCTCGATCTCGTTAAGCTGGGCGGCACGCGCTTCGGCTTCGGCCTTGCGCTCGGCGGCCTGGGCCTCGAGCTCGGCGCGCTGCGCTTCGAAGGCTTCCACATTGTCCTTGGTGGCCGGCACGGCCAGGCCGTAGGGAACCAGGTAGTTGCGGCCATAACCAGGCTTGACGGCGACCTTGTCGCCCAAACCGCCCAGCTTGCCAATATTATCGAGCAGAATGACTTCCATCTCGTCAACCTCTTGTCAGTCGCCACGGGGGGCCAGACGGCTGCGGAAATCCGCGAACACATCGATAAAGGCCACCAGCAGCACAATCAGAATCATGGGCCAGGTGGTGATCAGCAGTAGATAGAATGCGATCAGCCATAGCCCGTTCATGCCCTTCAAACCGATGAAACCGTGCACCAGCGCAATACCGGCCACCAGCAGCGGCACCCAGGCCAGCATGCTCAGTGACGGAATACCCAGCACCATGCCCACCACGCCCAGCACGACCAGCACGACCAGCTCACGCAGCGTGAGCCGCAGGCCGTGAAACTCCTCCCGGAAACCGCCGGGGTTGTAGAGTCCCGCTTGCCAGGCCCGCGCCAGGGCCAGACAGCCGATAGCGGCCACCAGCACTACCAGGCCGGTGACACCACCGATCAGCAAGGTGGCCAGCTCCTGGGTGTCATACCCATGACGGGCCAGCTCGGTGAGCATACGATCGATCTCGGCCGAGCCCTGCCGCAGTTGCTCGAGCAACTGCTCGGTGCCCCCCGGAGGACGAAGAGCCCTAGCTGGATCATCATCGCCCCGGCAAGGGTGCCGACGATCAGCGCTTCGCTCCAGCGCATGCGCTCTCGCAGCACCATCGCCATCAACGTGACCAGCAGTACGCTGGCCAGCGGTATGGCATCTCCCTGGGTCCACCACCATCCGGCCGGGACGGCAGCCGCCACGAGCACGGGCAGCGCCGGAACGAGCCCCCGCCGCAGGGTCGCCAGTGCCACGATGGCGGCGCTGAACCAGAACAGCCAGGGGATGATGGCGGCCAAGGCCGCCCCACCAGCGGCATAGGGCGTGCCGCGCATCAACCAGCGGGCAATCGGTAGCATCGGTCAGGCGGCTTACTGGTGGCTATCGGTGTAAGGCAGCAGTGCCAGGAAGCGCGAGCGCTTGATGGCAGTCGCCAGCTGGCGCTGATAGCGGGCCTTGGTACCGGTAATCCGGCTGGGAACGATCTTGCCGGTCTCGGTGACATAGGCCTTGAGCGTGTCCAGATCCTTGTAATCGATCTGCTTCACACCTTCGGCGGTGAAACGGCAAAACTTGCGACGGCGGAAAAAGCGTGCCATGTAAAGACTCCTTCAGGCGGTGCGGATCAGTTGGCTTCGGCAGTTTCTTCGGTGTCACGTGACCTGTCGTCACGACGAACACGCTTGTCATCTGCCGGCTTCATCATTGGCGAAGCTTCAGTGATGGCTTCCTTGCAGCGCACCACCAGGCTGCGAATGATGGCGTCGTTGAAGCGGAAGATGTTCTCGATCTCATCGAGGGTCTCGCCGCTGCACTCGACGTTCATCAGCACGTAGTGAGCCTTGTGAATCTTGTTGATCGGGTAGGCCAGGTGACGACGGCCCCAGTCCTCCAGACGATGCACGGTGCCGCCACTTTCGGTGACGATGCTGGAGTAACGCTCGACCATGGACGGCACTTGCTCGCTCTGGTCCGGATGGACCATGAACACGATTTCGTAATGACGCATGGGGTCTCCTTGCGGGTTGTCAGCTTCCACGTGAGGCCGCTTCGGGCCTTCAGGGGAAGCAAGGAGTGATAGTTAAATGGAAGCGCCCGCTCACACAGGAACGGGCGCATGCATTCTAGAGAGCTGGGGCGCCACTTGCAAGGACGCTGCCGGCGGGATGCACTCAGCGCTGGCCGTCACGCCGCTGACGCACGGCTTCGAACAGGCCGATACCCGCCGCCACGGAGACGTTGAGGCTCGAAACGCTGCCTGCCATGGGCAGTTTGATCAGGGTGTCGCAGGCCTCGCGGGTCAGTCGACGCATGCCCTTGCCCTCGGCACCCACGACCAGCGCGACCGGACCGCTAAAATCGGCATCGAACAGATCCGTCTCGGCCTCCCCGGCGGCGCCCAGCACCCAGACACCCAGCGACTTGAGCCGGGCCAGTGCGCGAGCAAGGTTGGTGACCTGGTAGACCGGAACGCTCTCCGCTGCCCCACTGGCCACCTTGCGTACCGTGGCGTTGAGGGGAGCCGACTTGTCCTTGGGCACGATGACACCGTGGGCACCGGCGGCATCGGCGCTGCGCAGGCAGGCACCGAAGTTATGCACATCAGTCACCCCGTCCAGCACCAGCAGCAGCGGTGGCATCTCATGGGGCCAGGCTTCCAGCTTGAACCAGAGCGAAGCCTCGTCCTCGGCGCTTAGCGGTGGACAGAACGCCACGATCCCTTGATGGGAGGCGCCCGATGCCAGGCGTTCGAGGTCGTCGCGGGGACGAACCGTGACCCGCGCCCCACCCCGGCGCGCCGTATCGACCAGCTCGACCAGGCGCTGCTCGGCGTCGCCTCCTGCACCCAGAGCTCCCTGGGTGTCTCACCACGATCGAGCAACGCGCGAACGGCATGCACGCCGAAGACGGCATCGAGGCMCCCGGCACGCCGCCCGCACCCTGGGCCTGCCGCTTGCCACCT
>NZ_AZQX01000118.1:0-7546 GCF_000568385.1 Halomonas sp. BC04 | reverse complement strand
TCCCTCAAGAGAACAAGGCCACACCAGGTTATCTGGGTGGCCTTTTTCTTATACTGGAGCAAAGAATTAGAACGATCGGCGACGGTAGCGGCGATACTCAGGTTTCCAGCTGTTGCGCTCGATGACCTGACGCAGCTTGATACCATCGGTCTTGAGCGCGACGCCTTCACCCTGTGCCTGGGCGGCGACATCGAAGGCAATGGCCTTGGACAGTTCGCGGATCTGCGAGAGTGCCGGCAGCAGGGCGCCTTCACCCTCCTTGACGAGCGGTGCTTCCCGCGCCAATGCCCGTGAGGCGGCCATCAGCATGGCATCGGTGACGCGCTTGGCGCCGCTGGCCACGACGCCAAGACCGATCCCGGGGAAGATATAAGCATTGTTGCACTGGGCGATGGGATAGGTCCGACCATCGTAGACCACCGGCTGGAAGGGGCTCCCGGTGGCCACCAGTGCCTGGCCGTCGGTCCAGTTCAGGACGTCCCATGGGGTCGCTTCGGCGCGGGAGGTGGGGTTGGAGAGCGGCATGATCAGCGGTCGCTCACAGCCGGCATGCATGGCACGCACCACCTCCTCGGTAAAGATTCCCTTCTGCCCGCAGACGCCGATCATGACCGTGGGTTTCACCTGACGGGCCACTTCGGCCAGCGCCTGTCCGTCCCAGCCCTCGGTTATGGCGGGGTCATGTGCCAGCCGGCGCTGGAAGTCCATCAGCCACGTCTGTTCGCTTGTCACCAGGCCTTCCCGATCCACCATGAACACGCGCCCCCGCGCTTCCCGTTCGGTGAGGCCTTCCACCTGCATCGCCACCACCACCTGCTCGGCGATGCCGCAGCCCGCCGACCCGGCGCCGACAAAGACGACACGTTGATCCGCCATGGTCTCGCCGCGGGCCTGGCAGGCCGCCATCAGGGTGCCGACACAGACCGATGCCGTGCCCTGAACGTCGTCGTTGAAGCAGCAAAGCTCATGGCGATAGCGCTCCAGCAGCGGGACGGCGTTGGCCTGGGCGAAGTCCTCGAACTGAAGCAGCACGTTGGGCCAGCGACGCTTCACCGCGTCGATGAACGACGCGATGAAGGCATCGTACTCCTCCTGGGAGATGCGCGGGTGTCGCCACCCCATGTACATGGGATCATCCAGCAGCGCCTGATTGTTGGTGCCCACATCGAGCATGATCGGCAGCGTATAGGCGGGGCTGATGCCGCCACAGGCGGTATAGAGCGCCAGCTTGCCGATGGGAATGCCCATGCCACCGATACCCTGGTCGCCGAGACCCAGGATCCGCTCGCCATCGGTGACGACGATGACCTTGACCCTGTCCTTGGTGGCGCTGCGCAGGATGTCGTCCATTCTCTCCCGGTCCGGGTAGGCAATGAAGAGCCCCCGGTGGTTGCGATAGATATTGGAGAACTCTTCGCAGGCCTGCCCCACCGTCGGGGTGTAGATGATCGGCAGCATCTCCTCGAGATGTTCGGAGACCAGGCGGTAGTAGAGGGTCTCGTTGTCGTCCTGGATGGCCCGCAGGTGAATATGGCGATCCAGGTCGCTGTGACACTGCCGATACTGCAGATAGGCTCGCTCGGCCTGCTCCTCGATGGACTCCACGTTCTGTGGCAGCAGGCCGATGAGGTTGAACTCGAGCCGCTCTTCCCGGGTGAAGGCGCTGCCCTTGTTGAGCAGCGGCATCTCGAGCAACGAAGGGCCGGCATAGGGAATATAGAGTGGGCGTCTTGATTCGGTGGTCATCTGTGATCTCGATGCGTTGACTGGAATCCGGGCGATGGGCGCTCTAACGGCGCCTTGTCGCCAACTTTATCACGCCCGGACCGTAACGGCGTCCGGCTCAGCTCCCCTTGACCCGTGCCGGCTGGCTTGGCCCACCGGAAAAGAAGAGGGGCCGCAGCTTGACCCCCAGCATGTTGCCGGCGAAACCGGCCACCAGCCACACCCAGCCGTGCAGGCTGCCCGAGGCGATGCCGCTGAAATAGGCGCCGATGTTGCAGCCGAAGGCCAGCCGAGCCCCGTAGCCAAGCATCAGCCCGCCGATGACTGCGGCGACCAGGGACCCCAGTGGAATACGGAAGCTGGGGGCGAAGCGACCGGCAAGAGTGGCCGCCATCATGGCCCCCAGAATGATCCCTACGTTCATCACCGTGGTGATATCGCTCCATACGCTGGCGCGCAGTGCCGCCGCATTGCCCGGCGACTGCCAGTAGCCCCAGGCGCTGACGTCGCCGCCCAGTAGCTCATAGCCCTTGGCACCCCATAGGGCGAAGGCCGAGGTGATGCCCCAGGGACGCCCGGCCAGGGCCAGCGTGGCGAAATTGAGCAGCGCCAGCGCGACGGCGCCGGCCAGCAGTGGCCAGGGGCCAACGAGCCAGCGCTGACCAAGGAGGTTCACCCTCGGCGCCTCTTCAAGCTGGCCATGACGGCGCTTCTCCATGACCACGGTGACCATGGCGATTACCGCAAACAGGGTCAGGCTGACCAGGATGCCGCCACCGGCTCCGAATTCATGGACCAGGGAGGTGGGCCGGAAGGCCGGCAGCGCCATCCACCAACCGAAGTGGGCACTGCCGATCACCGAACCGACGATGAAGAACAGCAGGGTGACCATCATGCGGGCATTACCCCCACCGGCCGTGAACAGCGTGCCGGAGGCACAGCCGCCGCCCAGCTGCATACCGATGCCGAACAGGAAGGCCCCCACCACCACCGAAACCCCGATGGGCGCGACGAACCCCGTCACTTCTCGACCGAACAGCGTACCGGCACCCAGCGCAGGAAAGAACAGCAGTACGGCGATGGCCAGCATGACCATCTGGGCGCGGAGGCCACGGCCACGACGCTCGCTGATAAAGACCCGCCAGGCGGCAGTGAAACCGAAGGCGGCATGGTAGAGCGCCATGCCCAGGGCGGCGCCGATCACCATCAGCACTCCCACTCTTGCCTCATAGACAATACCGAGTGCCAGCGCACCCGCCAGCAGTAACACGGCCAGTATCTGGGAAACGATCAGCGGTCTGGCCGCCTCCGGCATCGGGTTCATTCGATAGCTCCCTTGATTGGTATCGCCCAATGGTCCAGTAAAGGATAGGTGTTCGCGAATACTGAGACTCGATAAGCCTAGCCGCTCAGCCTGGGCGGGAACAGGCCGGCCTGAAGCACGAGGACGCCGTCAGGCGCCCTGGTGGTGGTGCGGTTGGCCCTGGGCCGTCAGACGAAGCGGCCAAGCCCTGCGGCATGACGCAGGCGATCCATGAACGGTGCGGCCTCGGCACGCGCTCGCTCCGCCCCCTTGAGCAGCACCCGCTCGATATGCCCCGGATCCTCCATCAGTGCCAGGTAGCGCTCACGGGGTTCACGCAGCTGTTCGTTGAGCATCTCGAACAGTCGCTTCTTCGCCTCGCCCCAGCCAATGCCGGCCTCGTACTCGGCGCGCATGGCCGTCGTCTCTTCGGCGCTGGCAAAGGCCGAGTAGATCTGGAACAGGGTGCAGGTCTCCGGATCCTTGGGCTCGCCAGGCTCCAGCGAGTTGGTCTTGATCTTTCGCACCAGCTTGAGCAGTTTCTTCTCGGCGACGAAGAGCGGAATAGTATTGTTGTAGCTCTTGGACATCTTGCGCCCGTCGAGGCCGTTCAGCGTGGCCACGTTGTCGTCCACCACCGCCTCGGGCTGGGTGAAGTAGTCGCCCTTGTAGAGGTGGTTGAAACGCCCGGCGATATCGCGGGCCATCTCGATATGCTGGATCTGATCGCGGCCCACCGGCACCTTGTGGGCATTGAACATCAGGATATCGGCGGCCATCAGTACCGGATAGCCGAACAGGCCCATGGTTATGCCCTTGTCCGGGTCCTGGTTGCCCGCCGCCTCGTTCTCGGCCACCGCCGCCTTGTAGGCGTGGGCACGGTTCATCAGCCCCTTGGCGCAGACACAGGAGAGCATCCAGGTCAGCTCGGGGATCTCGGGCACGTCTGACTGGCGATAGAAGATGGCGTTGTCGGTATCCAGGCCCAGCGCCAGCCAGGTGGCGGCAATTTCCAGGCGCGACTCCTGCACACGCTGGGGATCCTGGCACTTGATCAGCGCATGCAGGTCGGCGAGAAAATAGTAGGACTGTACGCTCGGATCCTGGCTCGCGGCGATGGCGGGCTTGATCGCGCCGACATAGTTGCCCAGGTGAGGGGTACCGGTGGTGGTGATGCCGGTGAGAACGCGTGTCTTCTGGGATGCTGCACTCATGGAAAGCGGACTCTGCTAGCGGAAATGCCCGCTATGGTAACGCGAGGGGGCGATCAAGGCGACTGGGCCTGAACGGTCAGCGGGGCTGTCCCGGCGACAGGCCCCGGAGCGCCGGACCGCAGTGGAGGCGCTGTAAACCCATCCCTGGGCGCTACATTCGTCCTGCTGCGCTCTCGCATCCTGCTCCGCTTGCAGGACCTGTGCTGGCCATCCATGGCCAGCCCGTTCGGAGCAGTGCTCCTCACCCCTGACGAATGACCTCCACTACAACCTGTCCCCGGCGCCGCTCGCCAAGGTGGAATGCCTAGGCGCTAAGTGTTTAGTTCACAAGACGTTCGGGATCGACACTATCGAGCCCAAAGGCCTCGGCCACGGCGCGATAGGTGATCTGGCCGTCATGGACATTGAGTCCGGGAAGGAAGTGCGCATCGTCGGCAAGCGCCTGCTTCCAGCCCTTGTCGGCCAGGGCGATGACGAATGGCATGGTGGCATTGGTCAGCGCCAGCGTGGAGGTCTGGGCCACCGCACCCGGCATGTTGGCCACACAGTAGTGGACGATACCGTCGACGATATAGGTAGGCTCTGCGTGAGTCGTCGCGCGGCTGGTCTCGAAGCAGCCGCCCTGGTCGATGGCCACGTCGACCAGCACGCTGCCGGGCTTCATGTCGGCCAGCATCCCCCGGGTGATCAGCTTGGGAGCGGCGGCACCGGGCACCAGTACCGCGCCGATGATCAGGTCGGACTCGCGCACCACCTGGTCCAGCGCATCGGCGGTGGAGAAGACCGTCTTCATGCGACCCTGGTAACGGTCATCCAGGACCTCCAGCCGCGGAATCGACTTGTCCAGGACCGTTACCTCGCGCCCAGGCCAAGGGCCATGCGAGCCGCGTTCTCGCCCACCACCCCGCCACCGATCACGGCCACCTTGCCCGGCGCCACGCCCGGCACGCCGGGCAACAGCACACCGGCACCGCCCTGGGCCTTCTCCAGGCTATGGGCGCCGGCCTGAACCGCCATACGACCCGCCACGGTGCTCATCGGTGCCAGCAGCGGCAGCCCCCCCTGGCGGTCGGTGATGGTTTCGTAGGCGATGCAGGTGGCACCGCTGGCCATCAGGCCGCGCGTCAGCGTCTCCTCGGCAGCCAGGTGCAGGTAAGTGAACAGCGTCTGGTTCTTGGAGAGACGGGCCACTTCGTCTGCCTGAGGCTCCTTGACCTTGAGGATCAGTTCCGCATCGCGCCAGAGGGTGTCCACGTTCGCCTCGAGACTGGCGCCCGCCGCCCCGTAACTGGCATCGGGAAAGCCGGCGCCTTCGCCAGCGCCGACCTGAACGGCAACCGTGTGGCCGCGAGCCACTAGTTCCCGCGCCCCGGACGGGGTCAGGGCGACGCGATACTCATGGTTCTTGATTTCCTTCGGCACGGCAATCTTCATGGGGACTCCTGATGCTTGGGACAGCGTTATTGTTGCTCCAGGCTCCCATTACAGCACAATCAGTCCATACACGAAGCGTCAACGGGCAAATACGATAAAAATTCGCATGCCTCAGATTTAATTCAGGAAAATATTTTTCAGGGGAAGAGCTTTACCGGAAATTCATACATCGTCACTCGGCGACGAGCGCATCGCCGTAGGTGATCGCGTACTCGGTCGGCAGCCGCCGCGGCCGGCCACTGGAAAGCTCGATGCAGGCAAAGCGCGTGCGAGCCCGCAGCAGGGTACGGCCGTCGGCCGGGCGTATCAGTTGGAAGCGACGGGTCAGAGTCAGGCGGCCATCGCAACCGACGATCCAGGTCCCCAGCTTGAGCTGCTCCCCCTGGAAGGCCGGCGCCAGGTAATCGAGTTCGTGACGGTGCACGGCCATGGCCCGGTCCAGCACCCGATAGCGGGCCAAGTCGAGGCCCAGGCACTCCGAATGCGCCCAGCTGACCCGCTCGATCCAGCGCAGGTAGGCGGTATTGTTGGCATGGCCATACTCATCGATATCGGCGCTTTCAACCTCGATATCGATCACGAATGGGGTGGGCAGGTCCCAATCCAGGCTCATCCTTTACTCCCTTGTCGCTCCACACTGCCAACAGGCCTCGAAGACCCCCTCCAGGGTTTCGCCACACCCCGGACAGGTCCAGTCGGCGCGGTCATCGCCGCCTGCCATGGCATCCCGGATCAGCGCTTCTGCACGCTCGCGGTTGTGGGGCGCTACCCAGACCTCCGGCTCACACTCCCCCAGCGGCAGCTCGCCGGCACCGCCGCCCAGGGTCATGTTGCGCAGCTCCACGGGAATATCCGCCGCGGCCAGCACGTTACGCACGTGACTGACCAGCAACGCATTGGAGTGAGCAAAGACGCGAACGTAATTCATTGGCAAACTAAAGAAATTAGCGAGCGATGGCCAGGCAAGGCAAAAATTGGCAAGAACGCGGAGTTTACGTATTTGTAAATGAGCATTTTGAGCCTATTTTTAACGCAGCATGGCCGAGCGCAGCAATTTTTTGCTCAGTCGCGGAAGACGCGGACACCCAGCGCCTTGAGATAAGCGGTCTCCGGAATCGCCGGATGCACCGGGTGATCCGATCCCTGATGGCCCTGGAACACGACCTGGCCGTGGCGGTCCTGATGGCGAACTGCGCCCCGCACCACGTCCATCAGCCGCTCGGGTGCCAGATGCATGGAGCAGGAGGCCGAGAGCAGCAGGCCGTCGCGGCCCAGCAGGCGCATCGCTTCCCGATTGAGCTTGGCATAGGCGCGCTCGCCGTTGGGAATGTCCTTGCGCTTGCGGATAAAGGCCGGTGGATCGAGGACGATGACGTCGAACTGCTCGCCATCCGCCTTGAGGGCCGCGAGGGCCTCGAAGGCATCGCCCTCGCCGACCGCCACCTGCTCTTGCAATCCGTTGAGAGCCGCATTCTCTACGACGTTCTCCAACGCCGGGGCGGAACTGTCGATGCAGAGCACCTGGCTTGCACCGTTCGCCGCCGCCTGCACGCCCCAGCCACCCACATAGCTGAACACGTCGAGCACCCGCTTGCCGGCCACCAGGCCATTGAGCCAGGCACGATTGGCGCGATGATCGTAGAACCAGCCGGTCTTCTGGCCGTCGAGTACCGGCACGCTGAAGCGCACGCCGTTTTCCTCCATCGGCACCGGACCGGAGAGCTCGCCCTTGACCACCTCGACCTGGCGTTCCAGCTGCTCCTGGCGACGACCCGAGGAGTCGTTCTTGAACACGATGACCCGCGGCGAGAGCACCTTGTCCAGCGCGGCGACGACTTCCTCTCCGAGACGCTCCATGCCCAGGGTGTTG
>NZ_AZQX01000117.1:0-8343 GCF_000568385.1 Halomonas sp. BC04 | reverse complement strand
CCTACTCGTCTGTCTTTCTGCCTTCTTCTCCAGTTCCGAGACCGGCATGATGTCGATCAACCGCTATCGGCTGAACCACGAGGCCAATAGCGGTGACAGTCGCGCCCGCCGCGTCATGCGCCTGCTGGCTCGCCCGGATCGACTCATCGGCGTGATCCTGATCGGCAATAACTTCGTCAACAACCTGGCGGCTTCCATCGCCACCATCATCGCCATCCACTACTTCGGCGAAGTCACCGGCCCTGCCGTTGCCACCACGCTGCTCACCATCACCATCCTGATCTTTGCCGAAGTCACACCCAAGACCTATGCCGCAGTGAAGCCGGAGCGCATCGCCTACCCCGCGTCACGTGCGCTGGAGCCTCTGCTCAAGCTGCTTTACCCGCTGGTGTGGCTGGTCAACGTCATTTCCAACAGCTTGCTCAAGCTGCTGGGGGTAAAGAGCATCGAGGGTGGCGGTGACAACCTGACCCGGGACGAGCTACGCACCATCGTGCACGAAGCGGGCACCCTGATCCCCCACCGCCACCAGGCCATGCTGCTGTCGATTCTGGACCTGGAAAACGTGACGGTGAATGACATCATGGTGCCACGCCACGAAGTGGTGGGCATCGATCTGGATGATGAACTTCCGGCGATCCTGACCCAGATCCGCACCAGCCAGCACACGCGCCTGCCCATCTACAAGGGCGACATCAACAACATCATCGGCATGCTGCATCTGCGCAACGCCGCGCGCTTCCTGTCCCGGGATGAAGTGACCAAGGCCTCCATCGTCCAGGAAGCGCGGGAGCCCTATTTCATTCCCGAGTCGACCCCACTGCACACGCAACTGCTCAACTTCCAGAAGCAGAAGCGGCGGATCGGCATCGTGGTGGACGAGTATGGCGATGTGGAAGGACTGGTGACGCTGGAGGACATACTCGAGGAGATTGTCGGCGAATTCACCACCGACGTGGCAGGCCAGGACCAGGACATCCATCGCCAGGATGACGGCAGCCACGTCATCGACGGCACGGCCAACATCCGCGACATCAACCGCATGCTGGGCTGGCAGTTGCCCACCGATGGCCCCAAGACCTTGAACGGCCTGATCCTGGAGCATCTCGAATCCTTTCCCGACGGTCCTGCCTGCCTGCAGATCGGCATCATCCGCATGGAGATACTCGACGTGCGCGACAACCTGATCACCGCTGCACGCTGCTGGCCGCAGCCCCCGCGGACAACCCGACGGCGCCAGGAGTGATCCCTGCTTGCCCAGGGGATTACCCCTTGCTGACAGGGCAGGCCCAGCCGTCGGCCTCGGCTTTCAGCGCCCTCACCCGGGCCTCCATCCTGTCGCGCCGCGCCAGGCGGGGTGGCACCGGCTCACCGAAATAGAGTGCCACTCGGGCGCGGAAGCGCCGGGGACGCTTGGACAGGGCAGGCCCATCGCAGTGGGATGTCCAGGATCCCCATAGCCCCGCCAGAGCCGCCGGAATCACCGGCACCGGGTCCCGTGCCAGGATCGTCTCCAGCCCACGGCGAAAGGTGTGCACCTCGCCGTCCGGTGTCAGTCGACCTTCGGGAAACAGCATCACGACTTCGCCGTTGCGCAACGCCCGGCTGACCTCCTCCAGCGCACGACGCACACCGCCGGGATCATGCCGGTCGGAGTCCACCGGTATCGCCCCCACCAGGCGGAACAGCCAGTTGAGCCAGGGAGAGTCATAGATCGGCCGGTCCATGAGAAAGCGCAGTGGTCGAGGACTGGCCCCGCCGACCACCAGGGCATCCATGAAGCTGACGTGATTGCAGACCACCACCGCCGGACCCTTGGCCGGTATGAAGCTCCGGCCACGAAAGCGCAAGCGGTAGAGGCAATGAATGAGCAGATAGATCAGTCGCCGAATGATCGGTCGTGGCGCGCGGGCAACGCGCCAGGCACCCGCCGCCATCAGGGTGCCGAAGATCCCGAGGAAGGCCAGGTTCACGCGATATCAGACCTGTTCCTGAGACCGGCAAGAATGGTGACCAGCAGCTGGTCGAGCAGCTCGCCGACCTCTAGCTGCTGCCCCTGCCAGTAGCCCAGTCGTTCGTTGAGGCCAAGCTGGACCAGGCCGTGAACGCTGCCCCACAGGGTACGCCCCAGCCGTCTCGCCTCCAGGTCGCCCAGCGCCGGCTGGTACTCCTTGAGGCTCGCCTCGACCCGAAGGAAAAGGGCCTCGATCATGTCGGACTGACGCTGATCGAGCTCACCCTCCTGGGCCAGCGGGTAGTCGAACAGCAATTGCCAGCGATAGGGTTCACGCTGGGCAAACTGCCAGTAGGCACGAGCCAGGGCGTTGAGCTGCCGCTCGGGAGAGGCGCCTTCGGTCAAGGGTTCGATAACCGTGCGCAGGCGCGCCAGCGTCTCGATGTTCACATGCTGCAGCAGATTGCCGAAGCTGCCGTAGAGCTTGAGCAGGGTGCTCGGTGCACAGCCGACCTCACGCGCCAGGGCGCGAAGTGACAGCGTATGCACGGGATTGCCCTGCAGCCAGGCATCGCTTGCCGCCATGACTTGGGCATGTAGCGCCTCGGGCGCATGCTGTCGGGGACGGGCCATGAATTCCTCGCAGGGCGGTGATCAACTCGTAAGCATGGCGTGGCGGCTGCCATGCCTCGCGTGACTTAGGATAGCGCACATCGAACACTGTTTTCGACCATTACGCATCAAGCCCTTTTCAGCCGAGTTCGACTTGGCTACCCTGAATGACCCGACTCGCGGAGAAACCATGGCCGGTCGACTCTTCATCCCCCCCCTCGATCTCGCTCGACTGCTGCCGGACCTGTGCCATGACGCCCCACTGATCACCGCGGCCAACCTGTCGCCGCGGCGGCCGGTTTCGCAAATTCGCCTTGAGGGTGGTGCTGCTCGACTATCGCCGGTCTTCTGGGGCCTGACGCCGCCGTGGCTCACCGTACTTGATCATGCCCCCCACTGCGCCCGCGCCGAGTCGCTGGGGTCGCGACGCATGTTCCACGAAGCCTTCGCCGCGCGACGCAGTCTGGTCCCGGTGGGCGGCGTCTATGTCTGGAAGCCTCAGCCGCGTTTCAAGCAACCCTTCCTGGTTACCAGGGTCGACCGAGGCCCCCTGCTGCTGGCCGGACTCTGGTGTCGCTATCACACCAGCCTCAGCGAGCATGCCGACTCCATGGCCCTGATTACCGTGCCGGCGGCCGCCCCCCTGGCGCCACTCAGCGACAGGCTTCCGGCGTTGATCGCCGCCGAGGATGCCGCCTGCTGGCTGGATCCGCAGACGCCACTTCCGACAGCCAAGGCCCTGCTGCGTCCCGCCCCAGGGGAACTGTTGGGCGCTTTTCCGGTATCTAGACGAGTGAACGACCCCAAGAATCAGGATCCAGCCTGCGCGCATCCCACCGGGCCCATGCTGCGCTGGAGTGACCAGGAGATATGATGTCCAGTCTTGCTACCTACCGCCAGGCCCAACGGCCCTGGCCCGTTCCGCTTGCCGGGCTGCTGCTGGCCGGCGCGCTCTTTTCCACAGCCGTCGCCGCACAACCCACCGAGCAGAGCGCCGAGGCCGCGGTCGATGACGTCGTCGCCCCCCGGGTCAGTCCTCACGATACAAGGGACTACCGGGTAGTGACCCTGGAGAACGGCCTCACCGCCCTGCTGGTGAGCGACCCCGACGCCGACCGGGCAGCCGCCTCGATGAACGTGGGTGTCGGTAGCGCCCAGGACCCCGACGACCTGGCCGGGCTGGCCCACTTCGTGGAGCACATGCTGTTCCTCGGCACCGAGCCCTTTCCCCAAGCGGATGCCTACCAGGGCTATCTCCGTCGCCACGGCGGCAGCCACAACGCCTTCACCGCGCCACAGGACACCAACTATTTCTTCGACATCGAGCCAGAGGCCCTGACCGGGGCGCTGGACCGCTTCAGCCAATTCTTCCTGACGCCGCTGTTCAATCCCGACCAGCTGGAGAGTGAACGCAACATCGTGCACTCGGAGTACATGGCCCGCATCCGCGACGATGGGCGACGCGAGATCGACGTGCTCAACCAGGTGCTCAACCCCGACAATCCCACCGTCGGGTTCTCGGTCGGCAGCCGCGAGACGCTCGACCCGCCCGAGGGAGAAGCAACGCTGCGCCAGCGGGTGATCGATTTCTACGAACGCTACTACGACGCCAACGTCATGCACCTCGCCCTGGTCGCACCCCATTCGCTGGACGAGCTCGAGACGATGGTCGCCGAGCGCTTCGCCGATATCGCCGACCGGGGCCTGGAGCGTCCGGTGATCGAGGAACCGCTGGTGCTCGAAAAGGACCTGCCCCTGCAGCTGGAAATGCAGTCGGTCAGGGACAGCCGCCATGTGCGCTTCATGTTCCCGGTCCCCGACCCGATCCAGCACTACACACACAAGCCCGCCGATTACCTGGCCCACCTGCTGGGACACGAGGGAGAGGGCAGCCTGCTGGCGGTGCTGCGCGAGGCCGGGCTGGCCGACGGCCTCTCCGCGGGCGTCGGTCGCAGCGACGAGCGCGACGCCCTGTTCACCGTCAGCATCAGCCTGACGCCTGCCGGTGCCCAGCGGCTCGACGAGATCGAGGCCACCCTGTTCGCCGCCATCGACCAGATCCGCGAGTCGGGCCTCGACGAGTGGCGCTACGACGAGCAGGCCCAGCTGGCCGAGCAGCAGTTCCGTTTCCAGCAGCATGGCTCACCGCTGCAGGGCGCCATGCGCCTGGCCATGAACCTGGCCCGCTTCCCGGTGGAAGACGTGCAGTATGCCGCCTACCGCATGGACGGTTTCGACCGGGAACTGGTCATGCAGTATCTCGACGGCCTGCGTCCCGACCGGCTGCTGCGGCTCTACAGCGCCCCCGATGTCGAAGGCGCTGAGCTCTCGCCCTGGTTCAATGCCCCCTGGCGTGAGGTCAGCGCCGATGACCCGGCGCGGGCGGAACCCCTGGCCGGCCTGGCCCTGCCCGAGCCCAACCCTTTCATCGCCGAGGATCTGACACTGCTGGAAGCGCAGCATGAGCGGCCCTCTCAGCTGCTGGACGAGCCGAGCTTCGCCCTCTGGCACATGGCGGATGCCTCCTTCAACACGCCGAAGGCGGAGTGGCGCATCAGCCTGCAGCACCCGGCCGCCAACTCTGACCCGCGACAAGCGGCACTGGCCCACCTGCTGGCAGGCTGGCTGGACGACAGCCTCAACGAGGACTTCTATGCGGCCCGCCTGGCCGGTCACCATGCCGAGGCCTATGCCCATGCCCGCGGCATCACCCTTTCCTTTTCCGGCTGGCGCGATCGCCAGGACCGGGTCATGCAGCGTACCCTGACGCAGCTCCAGCAGGGCGAGATCGACGAGGCCAACTTCGAGCGTGCACGCTATCGCCTGCAGCGGGAGTGGCGCAACGCACCCCAGGCCGCCCTCTTCCGCCAGGCCCACCGCACCTTGACCGAAGCCCTGGTGCGGCCGCAATGGCCCACCGACGACCTGCTGGAGGCCAGCCGAGCCCTCGATGTGGAGGCACTCCGCGACTTCCGCGACGCCTTCCTCGCCGACCTGCACATGGAGGCCCTGGCCGTGGGTAATCTCGACGAAGAGCTGGCCATTCAGGAGGGGCGCCTGATGGCTGAAATGCTGCAACCTCGAGCGCCGAAGGAGGCGATTCCCGACCTGACACCGCTGCGCATCGAGGAGGGCCTGCCGACACTTCACCCGGTCACCTCGCGGGAGGAGTCGCTGGTACTGCGCTATCTGCAGGGCAGCGACCGCTCACTGGAGAGCCAGGCCCGCCTCGCCGTACTCGGCCAGGTGATCGACACCCCCTTCTACCAGCGCCTGAGAACCGAGGAGCAATTAGGCTACGTGGTCAGCGCCAGCTACTCGCCGCTGCTCGACGCGCCGGGTCTAAGCCTTCTGGTGCAGTCGCCGGATACTCCCAGCGACGAGATCCTGGCCCATATCGACACCTTCCTGGACGCCTTCGGCGAACAACTGGCCGCCATGGACGATGACGATCTGGAAGCGTATCGACAGGCCGTGCACGACAACCTGCTGCAGCGTGACACCAGCCTCTCCGGGCGCACCAATCGGCTGTGGCGCGCCCTCTCTTTCGGCGATACCGACTTCGACCGTCGCGAGCGCCTGGCCGCACGGGTGCTCGACGTCAGCGCCGATGAGCTGAGCCAAGCCTGGCCCGAACTGCGCGAAGCAGCCATCGCCACCATCAGCTTCGACCCGGGCGACGAGCCAAGCGACGTGGCCAACCTGACGCAACACCTGGCGCCCATGCCGGAGGCCGACGACTGATCCTTTCGGCATCCAGCCACCGTCTCAACAGCAGCACCTCAACGACAGCGCCCGGCCAAATGGCCGGGCGCTGTCGCTTCATGGTTCCGCTGATACCCAGTTTTCGGACAAGCCTAGTCGAAGGCCTGGGGCGGCATCATTGCCTCCACATGCATCACCAGTTCCTCAAGCACCTGGCGGTCGCGATCACTCAGCGCCACCTGGTTGAGCCGCTCGATCTCCCGGGCGAAGTCCTTCAGGGTGAAACCGGCCACCGCCGAGTCGTTCATGCGCTCCCAGCGGAAGGCTTCCCAGCGCACCAGCTCTTCACTGGAAAGGGTCTCCGGATAGCTGCGGGCCCGGTAGCGAAACAGCATCTCCTCGAGCCGTGCATCCTGGAAGGCGAAGCGGGTATCCACCAGGTCCCAGGGGTCGGTATCGCGCACCCGCTGCATCTGCTGGCGGTCGGCTGGCGAAAAGAAGCCGCCGGAGTAAAGCATCAGGTCCGGATCACGTGGCCCCTCGGGAGGAGGGGCGGCGAAAGCCTCCACGGCCTTGCTTGCCGCGTCGGTGCTGTCGGCCAGGCGTTTCCAGTGTGCACGACAGGCGGGCAGGTCCAGACCCAGTCGCTCGACGATATCGCCATACTCGCCCTGCCGTGGCCCCTCCACATCCTTCAAGGCCGCCGCCGGCAGGATCACCGGGCTGCGGTTGATGTGGATCACCTTGAGCGGAATACGCGCCTCGCCCTCGGACAGGTCGTCGTTGCTGACGAAGATGCGCTGTCGAATCTGCTCGGCGCTCAGGGTCAGCAGCGGCTCAGGGTCGACAGAGAGGTCGTAGACGATCACCCCATTGGGGTTGGTGGGATGTTCGGCGAGCGGCATCACCAGCGCGCTGCAGCCGCGGCTCGCGGGATAGCGGCGAGAGATGTGCAGCACAGGCTTGCGGCCGGGCACGTCGAGCCGACGCGCTACTTCACGCTTCTTGCGCAGCTCAAGCAGGTGATCGAAGAGGCGGGGATTGCAGCCCCTGAGCAGCTTCGCCAGGGCAATGGTGGCACGTACGTCGGCCACGGCATCGTGAGCGCCTTCGTGGGCGATGCCATTCGCAGCGGTCAGGTCCTCGAGCCGGAAGCTGGGACTACCGTCCTCGCGGTGCGGCCACTCGATGCCGGTCGGTCGCAGTGCGTGAAAGGCGCGCACGGCATCGATCAGGTCCCAGCGGGAATTGCCGTTCTGCCACTCCCGGGAGTAGGGATCGAGCAGGTTGCGATAGAAGAGGCAGCGGCTGACCTCGTCGTCGAAACGCAAGCTGTTGTAGCCCAGGGCACAGGTGCCGGGCTCGCTCATGAGCGCATGGATGTGCCCGGCGAACTCGGCCTCCGGCAGGCCTCGACGGCGCGCCTGCTGCGGGGTGATGCCGGTGATCAGGCACGCCTGGGGGTGCGGCAGGTAGTCGTCGGCGGGCTTGCAGAAGAGTTCGACGGGCTCGCCGATCTCGTTGAAGTCGGCATCGGTGCGAATGGCAGCGAACTGCGAGGGTCGATCGCGACGCGGATCGGCGCCGAAGGTCTCGTAGTCGTGCCACAGAAAGGTCATCGGGGCGGCATCGGGCTTCGCCATGGGCGCGGTGTCTCCTGACTCTGCGTCGCTGAGTGGCACAGCCTATCATAGCCTCGCCGATGCCTCAGCCAGGCTTCAAACCGGCCAACCAGCACGCCGGCCGAGTGCTCGACTATGAACTGCGTGGCAGGGTGACGTTGAGCTCCAGCACCGAGCAGTTGTCCTCGCTGTCCAGGCTGATGTTGATGGCATCGTCATCCACCTGGACATAACGCCGAATCACCTCCAGCAGCTCCTTCTCCAGCATCGGCATGTAATCCGGCTGACCGCGCTGGCTGCGCTGGTGGGCCACGATGATCTGCAGTCGCTCCTTGGCGACCGACGCGGACTTCTTGCGTTCGCGCTTCAGGAATTCGAGCAACTTCACCGGCGACCTCCTCCGAACATGCGGCTCAGCAGACTCTTCTTCTGGGCTTCGTGGAAGCGCAA
>NZ_AZQX01000116.1:0-5564 GCF_000568385.1 Halomonas sp. BC04 | reverse complement strand
AAAGACAAATCACTGGCCAGCAAGCTGGTATCTATTGTTCAGCATTATGCTGGTCATTATTGCGCTCTAAAATAGGAGCTATGCAGTATCGCCTGCCTGACGTGTTTAATTTAGCAGATGCTATGGACATCAGGAATATAAAGACCAAAGTACTAGAAAACTCATATATATTAAGTACGCGGTCGATCATGCGGTTAATTCCGGGCGGCAACAAGATCAGTAATATAGGGGCAAGGAATAATGGAAAAACAGGCAAAGCTCATGATGATCGGCTCTTTGAGCAGAGACCAGCAAGAATTTGTTGAAGCCATGGAGGCGCGGGGATGGGCCGTCACCCTGGCCCACGACCTGACGATGGCAAAGTCCCTGGTTGAGGAAGCCTCTCATGATGTCGGTATTTCCTGCCTCCACGACCAGGACGCCACCGATACGTCGGCTCTGGAAAAGATCATCGTCAACTCTTACATGGAGTGGATAGCGCTGATAGAGGAAGGGGAACTCGAAGATCCCGCCTTCTGCCATATATTGAGTAGCCTATTCATGGCATACCAGGCTGAACCGATTGCTATCGAACAGATAGACTGCCTGCTTAAGCATGCACTGGCCATGAAACGGTTACGCTCCGATGACGCCAGTCAACGAAAAGCGACGAGCGAGGTAGAATTCGAGATGGTAGGTACCGTGCCTGCCATGAAGAAAGTCTTCGAGACGATCCGCAGGGTTGCGGCGGTGGACGCACCGGTTTTCATCAGCGGCGAATCAGGAACCGGTAAGGAGTTGGCGGCACGCGCCATTCATGAACGGTCCCAGCGAGCGACCTCACCCTTCGTCGCCGTGAACTGTGGCGCCCTGCCCACCAACTTGATCCAATCCGAGCTGTTCGGGCATGAGAAAGGTGCCTTCACAGGCGCCAGCCAGAAGAAGGTTGGACAGATAGAAGCCGCCTCTGGTGGCACCCTGTTCCTGGATGAGATCGGCGATCTGCCGTTCGATCTCCAGGTCAATCTGCTTCGCTTTCTCGAGGAGAGAACCATCCAACGTATCGGTGCCCTGGACGAGATACATGTGGATGTTCGCATCCTTACCGCCACCCATGTCGACCTGGAAAAGGCCGTGAAGGAGGGGCGATTCCGTGAAGACCTCTATCACCGCCTCAATGTATTGCAGGTTGAAATGCCGCCACTTAGAGAGAGGCAGGGCGACATCGAGATACTGGCGAAGTTCTTCTTCAGCAAGTTCGAATCGGAAAAGTCGATGAAGGTCCGGGGCTTCAGCCAGGAGGCACTGGCGTTGATGCAGCAGTATCACTGGCCGGGCAATATCCGTGAACTGATCAATCGCGTACGCCGTGCGATGGTGATGTGCGACCAGCGCCTGATCAAGCCCGCTGACCTGGGGCTGGAGCGGCGCATGACCAACCGACACATCATTACTCTGGAGGAGGCACGCAATAGCGCCGAGCAAGAGGCACTGATCAGCGCCTTGAGCCGAAACAAGCACAAGGTCAAGAAAGCGGCCGATGAGCTGGGCGTTTCCCGGGTGACGCTCTATCGCCTCATGGAAAAGCACGAGCTGGCACGCAAGGGAGAGAGTCCCGTTCTACTCACCACCGCCTGACCGGCATCAGGTCGCCTGTAGGCGGTCATCCGCCCCGAGCCTGCTGATAGAGGGTAGAAACCGGCTCGGGGCATATCGTTTACATCTGGAACGGCATCCGGAAGGTCAAGGTGATATCCGGTGCATCGTCCGTGAGGCCGACCCCCACGCTGGTCACCAGTGATGTCCGGTCGCTCATGGCGTAGGTAGCGCCGAGATTCACCGCGCCCGAGTTGGCACCACTGCCAATGAGTGTTCGTTGCGCTCGCCCCTCTTCAGTGATCTTCGATTCGAAAGCGTGCTGATGACTATAAGAGAGAGAGAGGCTGAACCGGGGGTTAAGGGCAAAGGCGGTGCCGAAACCAAAGCGGATAGAGTCGCCCAGATCGATCCGGCCGGGGACCTGCCCCTCGTCACTGGAAATATCGGAGAAATTTTCCTCAATGTTATGCGTATAACCCACATTGGCAAAAACGATGGCCGGGTCCAGCGTCTTCAATACCGATACACCCGTCGATACGCCCCAGACCCCATTGCCCGTGGGCAGCTCTTCCGGGACGGTCAGGTTGCCCTCGCTGCCCTCTATCTCGCGGGTACCTACCCCATAGGCATGTTTGCCGGTCGGTGCACGAACACCAAAGTTCAAGACCACATCCGGGCGGCTCTCGGTCTCAGGCAGCAGCCGGTAATAGAGTGAAGCACTGATATCCCCAAGCCCGCCCTCGGTGACATTGGCATCGATATAGTCCTCGGTAGACCCACCGGCCCCGATGGTCTGGTAAGTACTGGAGCGGTAGACATAAGGCAAGCTCAACTCCGCCTCCAGCCGGTTGGTCAGGCCATAACGCAGATTGAGATCGAAAGTGGTGGTATGACTCTCCACCGAATCGACGCTGATGTTGCCCAAGAAGATCGCATCCAGCACCAGGAAACCGCTTAGTGCCAGCTGGCTGCGATCCGAATAGGTGTAAGTGATGCCCGGCTCAATGGTCAGGCGATCGGAGAAGAGCGTGTGCTCTTCACGCAGTACGTCACGTACGCTCTGGCTGGGCTGGGCTTCACGCACCGGCTCGCCATCGACCTGTCCCGGTGCGGTCTGAGCGAAGGCAGCGGTGCTCAGAAAGGTCCCGGCCAGCAAGCCAGTTAGCACATAAGCCGTCTTTTTGCGATCAGGTGGAATTGCCATCGGATACCCCTCGTTGAATCCGTCCAACACATGCTAGCCACACGGCAGACACACCGCGGGCGGCCTTCGGCCGCCCAATTATCGTGAAGCTAGCGCTTGCCACACCATACAAGGATTCAAAAAGAAAAAAAACGTTACACTATGATGTAGTGTCAGAAGCTTCTTTCGAGGTTTCGCGTCGACTCCAGGGCTCTGCGCAGGTCCCCGGCTGGCACAGTGCTCCCGATGCCCTGGTCCATCTGGATCTGCATCCGGGTCATGTTATGCACTTCCTGATGATTGCCCATCAGCTGTACCGACTGATGCAAGCCTCGACCAGCGTAGACTCCCTGCGCCACGTCGCCCTGCCCCGGCACGCTGATCCGCATGCCCAGGCCTCTCGCACCACCCTCAATCGACATCTGCACGCCGCTGGAATCGCCGGAAAGGGATATTCCACCGTTTCCAGCACGCGCTTGGCCAATGCTGCCATGGTTGATATCCAGCTGAAAGTCGTTGCCTGCCACATTGAAGTCACCCCCTGACTGAACGACCTGAACGACCCCCGTAGCATTTCCCGTGCCACTATCGACCACGAAAGCACGCTGCCCCGTGGCATTGGAATGACTCTGATAGGCTTCGTCAGTCGTGGCGGTAATATGGGGCGAGAAGGTTACCATCGGAGAGGATCCTGAAAGATCCACTTGAAGGTCTGCCCGTGTCTCGAAGACCTGGCCGCTGGGAGAGGTCCAGACCGTCGACATTTCCATACCGAACAGCAGGACCTTGTTGCCCTGTACGTAGCGCCCACGGATACCGGCCAGCTCATGATCGTCTAGATGACGAAAATTGCGCTGCTCCGCCGTCGCTTCCAGATCGTCCGGGAGTGTAGCGGCAGTCGCCATGCTGAACGTGGCCGCACCGGCTGTGACAAAGAGCAGGGTTGTTCCGATCAGCTTCCAGTGCTTATGGCTATTGCTGTTGTTCATGATTCCTGTCCTCGCTTGAGGCTATCGGTTCAGAACACTTCAGAATGCTTGAAGCCGAAATCAAGCAGTTGTTGTTCAGGTACCGGGGAAAACACATCGGTCATCCGCCGGGCCGTGAGGGGCTGGGCCGGATCGAGCAGAACCGTGGAAGCATCGAAGCCATCACCCACCACGGCAAAGATGATGTTGTTCCATGAGTCGATAAAATCATCCCTATCCATGACCTTGTTGCCCAGAGCCGGATCGCCGATATAGACCCGGTCGCCACGCGCTTTCTTCATCACCACGAAGTGCTCATAGCCATCGAGGTCGAGCAGCACAATGACAGGGATGGAGACTTCTTCCAGGGATTCAGGACCGATCTCGTAGCCTCTGCCGCGCAGGCCTATGCGCTCCACGTAATTGTTGAGATCCAGCAGCGAGAAGCCCAGATTCCTCACCCTCTCCGGGTCGGATACCTCCATCAGGCCGGCAAGCACCGTCTCCTCGGTCACATCAGACCAGCCATAGGCATACTTGAGAATGGTGGCGAGAGAAGCCGCGCCACACGAGAAATCCGTCTCCTGCTCGATCAGGTTCTCGAAACGTCTTTCCCGTATGGACTGCACTTCCTTGGTAACGATGGTGCCCGGCACCACGCCAGCGAACTGTATCGGTGCCGCCTGGACAGATGACGCACCGACAAAAGAGAAGCTGGCCAAGGCCAAGCAGATGAAGAAACTCCTGGTACGTCTAGCGAACATGACGCCTCCTTTTTTGCTTCAATAGCCCGGCCCAGTCGGCCGGGCTATTGAGCTTGTAGCTAGCGCATTACTGGGCGTTATTGCTGCTGGTTGCGGCAACAGCCAGGCTATTGCGCTGCATGTTGTTGTTGCCCGAGGCCACGTTGGCACCGATGTTGCCGCTGGCGCCGCGCAAGGCATTGCCATCGATGGAGGCCGTGTTGTTCTGCATCTGGCTAACGGTGGTGGTCACGGAGTTGGAGACTGCAAAAGAACCGGAAAGGGCCTTGGAACTGGCTTCTGAGTATCTGTATTTTCCGGCCCTGGCCTTGGCGTCCGCTGAAGCATAGGCACCAGCCGCAACCGTGGTGCTTGTCTCGGTAGTTTCGACTTCTCCAGGAGCGTTGTAGCTAACGTTGCCGGAGCTGGCCTGTACACCGCCGCCGGTAGCGACAGCCGAGCCGTTGTTGGACACGGAGGCAGACAAGGTGTTCTGCTGGGCGTTACCGGCGCCTGAGGCGATGTTGGCGCCGATGTTGCCACTGGCTCCGCGCAGCGCGTTGCCGCCAAGGTTGGCGGTATTCTGAGTGCCGCTATTGATGGCAGTGTTATTGCTGGACGACTGCGCGGAGAAAGCGGAAGCCTGGCCAAAGACATGCTGAGCATCGCTGGCGGCGAGTGCCGCATCGTTGGCCTGCTGATTGTTGTCACCGGAAGCCACGTTGACCCCGATGTTACCGCTGGCGCCACGCAGGGCGTTACCGCCGACAGAGGCATCATTCTCAACGAGATCGTTGATCACCACATTGCCGTCCTGCAGTTGCTTGCTGTCGACCGTGGAACCCGCATAGTTCTTGCCAAAGACCCAGGCCCCACCCTTGACATACAGGCGCGTGGTGGTGTTGCTGTCATGTTCCAGGGAAACGTCAATGTTGTTAGTGAATGTTGAATCGATGCTGCTGTTGGTCTCGAAATCGTTTCCGCCCCGATCAGCGAGTGCATAACCAGACGCAAGCAGAGCGGCGATGGCCAAGGCAATTGGTGCTTTCTTGAAGTGAGTCATGATATTTCTCCAGAATGAACCATACATTT
>NZ_AZQX01000115.1:0-5477 GCF_000568385.1 Halomonas sp. BC04 | reverse complement strand
GGCAGCCACGCCTTCTTGCCGAACACCAGGGCCGGGGCCGCCAGCCACAGGGTGGCGTAGGAGATGGCGATCAGGAAGAAGTACTGTACCGCCCAGGGGTACCAGGCGATGGCGTAGCGTGGGGCGAGCAGCTCAATGGCCATGGAATTCATAACCCATCTCCTTGCCGTGGGGGTCGAGGACTTCCAGGGCCACCGGCTCGGCGAGCGGGCGCGTGATGAAGCGCTCGTCCATGCGAGGTAGAAGACCTGGGGCAGGGTGTTCTTTTCGGGCTGCAGCACCATTAGCTCGTCCCGGTGCTCGGCGATCATGCGGCTGATCTGGCTCTCGGGGTCGCGCATGTCGCCGATGATCCGCGCGCCGCCTACGCAGCTCTCCACGCAGGCCGGCAGCAGGCCGGCTTCCAGGCGGTGAGCGCAGAAGGTGCACTTGTCGGCGGTCTGGGTCCTGTCGTTGATGAAGCGGGCGTCGTAGGGGCAGGCGTTGACGCAGTAGGCGCAGCCTACGCAGCGGTCGCTGTCCACCACCACGATGCCGTCCTGCTGCTGGTAGGTCGCCCCCACCGGGCAGACCGGCACGCAGGGCGGGTTTTCGCAGTGGTTGCAGAGGCGGGGCAGCATGAAGGTGGCCAGCTCGCCGCTCTCCTGGTGCTCCACCTCGTATTGGGAGACGGTGGTGCGAAACTTGCCCAGCGGGGCGTCGTTCTCGATATGACAGGACACGGTGCAGGCCTGGCAGCCGATGCACTGGCGCAGGTCGATGAGCATGCCGTAGCGCTTGGTGGGGTCGCCTTCTCGGCGTGGCGGCTGGCTGTTGATGCCCGCGCTGGCAACGCTCGATAGCGGTATCAGGGCGGCACCCGCGCTGAGGCGGGCCAGCTGGCCGAGAAGAGAGCGGCGAATAGAGTCCATGGCACCTCCGGTGGCTGGGTGTCGCGGGGGATCGCCCCGGGATGGGTTAACCGGAAGCCTACCTTCGGCCAAGGGCTAGTGGCTTGATATAAGTCAACTAAACATTAGCATGCTTTTAATATTGCGTTAATATTTGTGCGAAGCGATTGATATAGTGGATGTTTGATGGGAAGGGTGAGCTGAAAAAAGCCGGTCCGGGTGGGTGTCGCGAGCGGTAGGTTGACCGATCTGATGGAGTGAGCCGCCCATAAGGAGGAGCCTGACGAAGGACTGCCAGGCCCCCCTTCACCACGCTGGTGGCACTCTGCAAGGAGCAGCTGCGAGAGGCGGATGTGCTGGTGCGCTGGGGTGGTGAAGAGTTTATGCTGAGCCGGACGCCTGCTGGCTGAAGCGCCTCGATGCTGCCCTCTATCGGGCCAAGGCCGAGGGCCGCAACCGACTCTGCAGCACTGAGGCCTCGCTGCTCGAGCGAGACCCCCTGCCCCCGGTGACGGCTCGTATCAGGACGATTCGGCCGCGTCAGGCAGAATGAGGGAATCGGGGTAATCCCTATGGCCTCCCGCGAGCCACCTCTGTCGGTTATCCGGCAGAGGTGTTTGCTTTACAGCCGGTGTGGTGATTGGCTTACATCCCTCCGATGCCGCTCATCATACCGCCCATGCCAATGGCGCCGAACAACAGGCCGATTACGGCAATGATCAGGTAAATCAAGATCAGTACGCCGAAGATGGTGAAGTAGGTCTTCAGTTTGCCCATGGCAATTTTCATCTCACCAGGCTCCCCGCTGTTGTAGACACGGCTAGCCGAGCCTGCGGCCTGCATCAGTACCACGCCGGCCCAGATCGGGATCCATGCCACGATCAGGCCGATAATGGAAAGGGCCGTCAAGATCCCCGACAGGATCAGCATCACCCCGGTGAGCTGCATCCAGAACTTGCCTCGATGAAGCGGCTCGATAAGGTCGCGTAAGCTTGCCTGCGGGCTGCCCTGTTCCATGAAGTTCCCCCTGTCACGGTGATGGTTGCGAGACCTGCCACTATCATGCCGTCCTGGCTGGATGTCACCCTCCGTTTGAAGGGGGCGTTCACCCCTGCCATGCGCTTCAGGGCTCGCTGCGGGCCGTGTGGCTCAGGTGCAGGCGGGCACGCAGATGCCGGGCCAGGATATCCACCCCGATGTTGAGCAGCGCGGTGATCAGGATGAGCACCATGGCGCGGTCGAAGCGCAGTTCCTGGATGGCACTGTCGACGTAGAAGCCAGTGTGGCGATACCGAGAATGCCCAGTATCGCCGTCTCGCGCATGATGATCTCCCAGCGGTAGAAGAGCAGCGCCAGGAAGGGGCCATAGACCCGCGGCGCCACCTCGTAGGCGTAGCGGTTCATGCCGCCCGGGGCGTCCTGGCGCAGTGTGATCTCGTTGCTACGGCGTCCGACCAGGTGGCCGATGATGCCGCCGTTGTGCAGCGCCAGGGCAACCACCGCCGGCAGCATCGAGGGCCCCCACAGCTGCAGCAGGATGAAGGCCAGCAGGTACTCGGGGGTGGAGCGCATCACCACCAGCACGCCGTGCCCAATGGCACCGCGCACACGGCCGGTGAAGTGGCGTCCGGTGAAATGGTGGGAGATCAGTGGGAACAGCGTCATCGCCAGCACCCCGGTGAGCACCAGGCGATCTGGGTCAGCAGCAGGGTGTTCCAGATGCCGGGCAGGGCCTGACCCAGGAGCAGCTCGCTGAACCAAGGCCAGAGGCCTTCCAGTCCTTCGCCCCGGCGCAGCGGGGCCGGCACGATGTCGTGGGTGAAGAAGCGCGAGACATTGCTCCACATGATCGGCAAGCCGGTGCCCAGCAGGAAGGGGGAGGCCAGCAGGTAGACAGGCAGCAGCCGTGGCCGCGCCCATAGCCGCAGGCTGGCGATCAGTGCGTAGAAGAGCAGCAGCAAGGCCCCCACCGTGCCGTAGTGACCCTGGGCGAAAGCGCCGGCGAGGTGAAAGCCCAGGGTCGGCATGCCGACGAAACCGATCACCGCACTGGAGCGCAGGCCGCACTCCAGCCGGTAGGCCGTGTAGCTGACCAGGTGGGGCCAGGCCTGGCTGATACGGGTATAGACCAGCGCCGAGAGCCGTCCGGCACGCTGGGGCAGGGTGCGCTCCGGCTGCGGGTCGCATTCGTCGAGTATCTCGGCGTAGACCTTGGCGAAGGTGCCGGCGTAGGGGATGGCGATGGCCAGTACCCCGGTGATCGGGTGCAGGCCGAAGCTCTGCAGGAAGATCAGCGCCCAGAACAGCTCGTGTATGGCGCGGATGAAGGCGCAGAAGGTGCGCACCCAGAAATAGCGGAAGAGCAGGGCCAGCAGCATGCCGGCCGCCGCGCCGAGGCCCACGCCGACGAAGGCAAAGGCCACCGTTCGCAGCAGGGCCTCGCCAAGGAAGTCCACCCGGGAGAAGTCGGGCTGGATCAAGCCCATGAACAGGCGGCCCAGGGCGTGCCAGGGGTCGTGGGTGCTGATCTCGAAATCGCCGAACATCAGGCACACCGCAGCCAGCAGGACGAGCCCCAGGGTAACGCGACGGGTGGCGGTCAACGGCATCAGTAGAGCGGCAGCAGGTCGGTGGCGGAGAGGCGGTGGCTGGGCTGGTCGATGGCAATGTCGCCATCCTGGATACCGATCACCCGGCTGCAGTAGCGCAGTGCCAGGTCCACGTCGTGCATGGCCAGCACCGCGGTGGGGTAGGCGTCGGTCAGGGCGGTCAGGGTCACCTCGGAGAGGGGKCCGTCGAGGGCCGAGACCGGCTCGTCGGCGAGCAGCATGCCGCCGTCCTGATGGATGGCCCGCGCCACGGCAACGCGCTGTCGCTGCCCGCCGGAAAGCTCGCCGCAGGGGGTCCAGAGCTTGTCGTCGAGACCGAGCCGGGTGAGCAGGGCGCCGATTTCCGTCACGTCGCGGGGCCGAGGACGGGCCAGTGTCAGCAGGTTGCGCCACCAGGGGTGGCGGTCGAGCCGGCCCATGTAGACGTTGTGGAATACCGAGAGTGTCGCCACCAGGCCGAGGTCCTGGGGCATCAGGGCGGCTCCCTGGTTGCGCCAGCGGTCATACATCACCGACAGCAGCGTCGACTTGCCGACACCGCTGCGGCCCACCAGCGCCACGCACTCGCCGGGTGCCAGGGTCAGGCTCAGCGGGCCGAGCACGCGCACCTCGCCATAGGTGGCGACCGCGTCATGCAGCGCCAGTACGGTCATCAGTCGAGCAGCCCCAGGGACTGGCCGACCTCGAGGATTTCCCTGAAATCATCGTCTTCGGCCGGAATGAAGCCCGCACGGGGGAAACTGGCCAGCAGGTCGGGGTCGTCCATGTCGAGCAGCGCTTGCTGCAGGCGCTCGGTGAAACCATCACCGAAGCGTTCATCGACGTCGCCGCGCACCGTCCACTGGTAGTCGGGATAGGGTGGCGTCTCCCAGATCACCTGGACTCGGTCCAGGTCGATGTTGCCCGCCTCGAGTTCGTTCTCCCACGCCTTGTAGCTGACCACGCCGGCCTGGTAGGCGCCGGACTGCACCACCGAGATGGTGCGGCTGTGGTTGCCGCTGAAGCCGACCCGGGTAAACAGCTCGTCGGGTGAGGCCCCGAGGTGCTCGCGCAGGAAGTACTCCGGCATCAGACGCCCCGAGGTCGAGCTCTGGGAGCCGAAACTGAAGGTCAGGCCACGCAGCCCCTCGGGGGCCGTGTCGCCGTCATGGAGTACGAGGCCGGTGGCCTGGTTGGCGATGAAGTAGCTCTTGTAGTCGGGGTCCTCCACACCCTGGGCGATGGCGCGGGAGCCCGGTACCAGCTGGCGTGCCTGCACGCCGGTGAAGCCGCCGAACCAGGCCAGCTGCACCTGGTTGTTGCGAAAGGCGGTGACCGAGGCGGCGTAGGAGGTGACCGGAATGAAGCGCACCTCGACCTCCAGCGTCTCGGCGAGGTAGTCGGCCACGGCCTGGAAGCGCTGCTGCAGGCGGGTCTCATCCTCGTCGGGGATGGCGGTGAAGACCAGGGTCTGGGCGGCGGCCAGGGCGGGCGTCAGGAGTGTAGCGAGCAGGAGGGTGAGAGCAGGCAAGGGGTTGCGGCGCATGGTGGACAATCCTTGTGAAAAAGTCGGCAGCGAAAACGGGCACTGGAGCCTGGTAGACCGAAACGGGCATGATACCGAAAATCCCGGATCTGTCCTCGCTCACAGCGCGCAGGTACGAAACCCCGCCAGGATATCCCGGCGCTCCGGGGTGAAGAAGTTGCGGTAGCTATTATGAATCAGTCGCCCTCGTGTGGCCCAGGCGCCGCCGCGCAGCACGTAGCGGCCCTCCTTGAACCAGGGGGCCGAATAGTCGCGGTAGAGCTCGGGTTCGAAGCCCGGGAAGGGACCGAAGGGCGARGCCGTCCACTCCCAGACGTTGCCCAGCATCTGGCGGCAGCGAAGGCACTGTCGCGTCGGGCAGTGCCGCGACATCCCGCGGTGCCAGACACCAGCCGTCCAGATTGGCTTGGCGTGCCTCCGGCGGCGAGTCACCCCAGGGGAAGCGGCGTTTGC
>NZ_AZQX01000114.1:0-9560 GCF_000568385.1 Halomonas sp. BC04 | reverse complement strand
CCGCCACGCCTTGCCCACTCCTGTCCGAGGCCCTCCGCCAGGGTCTCGGCACGGCTGGCCTGGGTGGTTTCCAGGTAATCGATGAAGCCGCGATCCAGGCTGCGCGATACGGCCAGGAAGACCAGCCCGGCGATGCCCACGTTGACCACCAGGATGATCACGAACAGCTTGATTCCCAGGCGTGAAACGGCAGGGCGGGGGAGGCTAAGGCTCATCGGGTGGGCTCCAATGACTCGGTGGTGAGTTGGCGGCCATGGATACGTTCGCGCAGTCTTTCCAGCATCAGGTAGAGGCAGGGTACCAGTACCAGCAGGATCACGGTGGCGAAGAGCATGCCGAAGCCCAGTGAAATGGCCATGGGGATCATGAAACGGGCCTGACGAGAGGTCTCGAAGATCATCGGGGCAAGCCCGAGGAAGGTGGTCATGGTCGTCATCATGATGGGCCTCAGGCGGCGTGTTGCCGCGGCGACAATGGCTTCGCGTGCGCCCATGCCTTCCCGCCGGCGCCGGTTGGCATAGTCGATCAGGACCAGGGCGTCGTTGATGACCACGCCGGAGAGCGCCAGCATGCCCATCAGGCTGATGACCGATAGCCCGTAACCCATGATCATGTGGCCGGCCACGGCACCGATCACCCCGAATGGATGGCGGCCAGCACCAGCAGCGGCTGCAGATAGCTGCGAAAGGGAATTGCCAGCAGGGCGTAGAGGGCGATCAAGGTCAGCCAGGTGGCCTGGGTCAGTGCCGAGACGTTGTCGGCGGTTTCCTGCTGGCGGCCGCCAGGAGCGACCTCCAGCCCCGGCCAGCCGGCCTGCAGGGCGGGAAAGACATCGGCCTGGAGCGTGCCCAGCACCTGGTTGACCTGAGCCTCGCTGGCCACATCGGCGGTGACGTTGATGATGCGTCGGCCATCGATACGCTGAAGTGTCGTGGCGGCACGGCCCAGGTGAATATCGGCCACCCGGTGGAGGGGCGCCGTTGCACCATCCGGCGTGTGGATCGGCAGCCGGTAGAGGTCGCTCAGGCTGTTCCTGTCGCTCCCGGGCAGCCTGACGACGACACTGATCTCGTGACGACCGATGAACTGCTCTATCGCGGTGACGCCCTGCAGCGGGCCACGCAGCTGTCCGGCGAGATCCGCGCCGGTCAGGCCCATGGCACGGCCTTCCGGAGAGAGCCGGATCTCCAGCTGTGGCTTGCCGTCGGCCAGGCCGCTGTCGATATCGGTCAGACCATCGAGTTGGGCCAACTCCTCGGCCAGGCGGGTCGCGGCGGATTCCAGTGCCCCACTGTCGGGATGCGAGAGACGCAGGGTCAGGTCGGCCCCCTGGCCGGGACCACCGAAATCGGATTCGAAGCGTACCGACTGGACCCCGGTGAATTCGCCGGCTTCTTCCCGCCAGGCCCGGGCCACTCGTGAAGGCGGCCAGTCGTCGAGGCTGTCACGCGCAAGGGTGAGCCGCACGTTCAGGCGATCACCGTCGATCTGGGCGCGGGTGGCGGAGAAGTGCGGGCCATCCTCCCGTTGGCTCAATACCTGGGCACTCTCCAGCAGTTGGTCACGCACCCGGCGGTCCTCGCTGATGGGGCTGCCGACCGGCAGGGTGACCGTGGCCTGAACCCGGTCCGACTCGGCCCGGGGCATCAGCGAGAAGCCGAGACGACCGCTCATGGCCCAGGCGATGGCGACGACCAGCAGGGCAATGGCCAGGCAGACGGTCAGCAGGCGCTGATCCAGGGCACGCTGAAGGAAAGGGGCGAACTGGTGCTGGGTGAAATGGGACAGCCCTCCCTGCAGCGTCCGGCGCAGGCGATCCAGCGGCTTGAGCCAGGGCGAGCCTGCCCGGCCCCCGGCCCGGTGGGCCAGGTGGCCGGGCAGGATGAACAGCGCCTCCAGCCAGGAGACCAGGAATACCGTGATCACCACCACCGGAACCACGGCGAAGATCATGCCCAGAAAACCGGGCAGGAACAGCAGCGGCAGGAAGGCGACGATATTGGAGAGAATGGCAAAACTGATCGGCATGGCCATTTCTCTGGCGCCGCGCACCGCAGCCTCGCGCAGGGAGTGGCCCTGTTCGCGATAGCTGTGGATGTTCTCGCCCACCATGATGGCATCGTCGACCACGATGCCCAGCGCAATGATGAAGGCAAACATCGACATCATGTTGATCGACACGCCCAGCCAGGGGAGGAAGAGCATGGCGCCGAGGAAGGCCGTGGGAATGCCCAGGGTAACCCAGAAGGCCAGGCGCGCCTCGAGGAACAGCGCCATCAGTACCAGCACCAGCGCCAGTCCCAGCCAGGCGTTCTTCAATAGCAGCGAGAGGCGGTCGCGATAGACCTCGGAAGTGTCCCGTGACACGCTCAGGCTGACCCCTTCGGGAAGCCCTGCCCGCAGTTGCTCGAGCTGTGCCGTGACGGCGTCACTGATACCGATCGGCGTCTGGTTGCCGATCTGGTAGACCTCCAGGCTGATACCCGGGTCGCCATTGAAAAGTACTTCGCTATCGGTTTCGGCGAAGCCGTCCACCACTCGGGCGATATCGCCCAGTCGCAGCTGTCCCCCGTCCGGCATGCGAGGATCGGCAGGTCGGCGAAGCCGCGGGTATCGTCGCGACGACCCTGGTAGCGAATCAGCCACTCCCCCTGGCCGGTGGCCAGCCGGCCACCGGCCAGGTCCAGGGCTTCGTCGCCGATGCGACTCGCCAGCTGGCGGTGCTCAATGCCGTAGCGCTGCATGGCCTCTTCATCGAGCAGCACCTGGGTCTCCCGGTCCCGAGTGCCCGAGAGCTCGACCCGTGAAATCCCGGAGGCTGCCTGCAGCTCGGCACGGATATCCTCGGCAACCTCATGCAGCAGCCGCTCGTCCACCCAGCCATGCAGCTGAAGGCTCATGACGCTGCGCGAGCGGCCTGCCAGGCTGAAGCGCGCCGGGTCGGCCGCTGCCGGCAGCGTGGTGATCGCATTGATGGCCTGCTGGATCTCCTGGTAGACCCGCATCACCTCGATGCCTTCGACCAGGGTGGCGGAGATCCGCCCGGCCCCTTCGTTGGCCGTGGCAGTCAGTTCGTCGATGCCATCCACGTCGGCCAGCGCCGCCTCCATGGGCAGCAGCAGGCTGCGCTCCACCTCCCCGGGGGTGGCGCCGGGATAGCCGATGGCGACGTGAATGATCTCCAGCTCGAAATCGGGGAAGACCTCTTTCTTGATCATGGTCGATGCCGCCAGGCCGCCGAGGATCAGCAGCAGCATCAGCAGGTTGGGGGCGACGCCGTGATTAACCATCCAGGCGATGGGGCCGCGGCGCATCATGCGTCGTGACCCCCGTCGGTTCCGGCTGGGCGCTCGCTGTCGGCGATCCGCGCGCGAAGGCGCATGCCCTCGCGGGGCTGGCCGAGCTGGGAGGTGACGATGCGCTGACCCTCCTCGAGGCCTTCTTCGACCAGCACTCGCTCGTCGCCACGGTGCAGGACCAAGACTGACCGGCGGCGCAAGCGGTCTTCATCGTCGAGCACCCAGACTTCGTCGCCGGGACGCAGCGCCGCTGCCGGCAGCATGAAGAGCCCCTCCCGGGGGCGGGAGGTGAATGCCAGCCGCGCCACATCGCCGAGGCGCAGGGCGGGGGAGCCCTGCTCGAGGCCGAGGGGATCGTCCACCGCCACCAGCAGCTGGGCCTGCAGGCCGTTCTCTTCCAACGTCGGCAGTATGGCGATCAGTTCGCCCCGGCGTTCCTGGCCGGCAGGCCAGCTGCGGCTGCTGATGGTCACCTGGCTGCCGGGTGCGTCGCCCGTTGCGGCGTCCAGCCAGCCCATCGCCTCGCCGGGCAGCGAGACCCGGACCCAGAAGCGCGAGACATCGACCAGATGCAGCAGCTCGGTGCCGCTGGAGACTTCGCTGCCTGCGCCCAGCAGACGAGACTGCACCATGCCACGCCATGGGGCGATGAGGGTCGTGCGCTCCAGATCGAGACGGGCCCGGTCTCGGGTTGTCGTGGCGCGTTCGACTTCCGCTTCGGCGATGCGCAGCTGAGGCTCACGCAGTACCAGGGCTCGCCGGTCGGCGGGCAGGTCGCGACCGAAACTTTGATACTCGGACTGGGCGCGCTGCTGTTCCCCCCGCTCCATGGCCAGTTGGGCCAGGGCCTGGGCCAGGGCCGCTTCGGCTTCGCGCAGGGAGAGCTGCAAATCGGTGTCGTCCAGCCGGGCCAGCGGTGAGCCGGCCTCCACCACCATGCCGGGAAGGGTGTTCGGAAAGTACTCGAGCAACTGGCCGGCGACCCGGCTGGAAAGATGGGCCTCGCGCTCGGCCTGCACACGACCGAAGCCGTGCAGTGACGGTGCCGCGGCACGCTGATGTACCGTGACGACATCCACCAGCGGAGGCGGTGCCTCGACGGGAGCGCGGCGCTCCACCCGTGGAGGCTGGCTGACCAGCCACCAGGCCAGCAGCAGACCGCTCGCCAGTACCAGCAGTGCCAGCAGGGGACCCAGCGAGAGGCGGCCCCGTTGTCGAACAAGGGAGCCGGGGGGATACGGCGCGCGGTCAGCGGCGGCGTGACGAGGCATAGGGAGACTCAAGACGGGTGACGGCCACGCCATCATCTACCATGCGATGCAGCCAATCGTCAGGAATCGTGCAAGCAATATGCAAGCAGTGCCGGATGTCAGGGGCAGGTGTCGCCGATGTGCAGTTCGGTGTGCAGAATCTTGGCGTGCGGTTCCTCGAGACTCAGGATCATGCGGGCCGCCAGGCGTCCCTTGGCATGGCTCTCCTGGCACACCGTGGTGAGCCTCGGTGCCCGGTACTGCCCTTCGGCGATGCCGTCGAAGCCGGTCAGCCGCAGGTCTTCGGGAACGCGAATACCCCGCTCTTCGGCCAGGGTCAGGGCGGTCAGCGCGAGACGGTCCGACATGCAGAGCAGCAGGTCGGGCCGCTCCTCGTCCGGCAGGTCGAGAATCGACGCGATCACCGGCGCGCAGACGTCGAAGGTATTCTCCTCCACATTCCACATCGGCACCTGCTCGGCCTCGAAGCCATGCTCGGCCAGGGCGCGGCTGAAGCCCGTCAGTCGGGCACGGGTAATGGTGCGATCGGCCGGCAGCAGGGCATGGTCGGGGGTGATATAGCCATTGCAGGGCTCGGCGGTCAGGCGCAGGTTGATGATCCCTGGCCGCTTGGGCCGGAGTGCCGTCAGGGCGTGTCGTGCGATGGCGTAGCAGGCAGGTTCGTTGTCGATATGTACCGAGGGGTAGCCCGTCACATTGAAATCCACCGCCACCAGTGACGCCTGAACGGGCAGCGAGTCGAGCAGTTCCGAGGTGGGGATCAGGCCATAGACGATAAAGCCGTCTGCCATGCTTGCCGAGCCCGGGATCGGGCTCTGGGCCTGGCGCGCGGAGAGCAGCAGCAGGGTATGGCCCTGGGCATCGAGAACTTCGGCAACCCCGGAGAGGAACTCACTGGAAACGGCATCGTTGAGGCTGTAGGTGAGGCTCTCGGCGAGAAGCACCGCAATGATGCGTGAACGGCCGGTGCGCAGGCTGCGGGCCTTGGCATCGGGGCCGCGATAGCCCAGCCGCTTGGCTTCGTCGAGAATTCGCTCGCGCAACGACGGCGACAGCTGGTCCGGCCGGTTGAAGGCGTTGGAGATGGTGGCGGTGGAAACGCCCAGTTCTCGTGCGAGATCCTTCAGGGTGATACGGCGGACCGGTTGTGACACGTTTCTTTCCCAGCTAATGAGTGCATGCCAAGCATACCGTCCCGGCCGTGGCCGGGACAGTCCGGGTCATGCGACGGCGCTGACGGACTTTACCCGGAGCGCTCGGTCCTCGCCGTCGAACAGGTGGACATGCGCCGGGTCCGGGCTCAATGCGACACACTGCCCGACCGACCAGTGGGTAGGGGCCTCGCTGCGCTGGATCAGCAGGGTGTCGCCCTCCTTGGGATCGAGGTAGACGTAGACCTCATTGCCCAGGTACTCCACGTTGACGATCTCGAAGCTGTTCTCGCCCTGGGCTTCGGTAAGTCGCAGGTGCTCGGGGCGAACGCCGACCGTCAGGCGGGCGCCCTTGGCCAGGCCGTCGGCATCCTGGGGCAGGTCGAGCGGCGCCATGCCGCTGGCGAGGATACGACAACCGGTTTCATTGGCCTCGAGCAGCTCTGCCGGCATGAAGTTCATGGTCGGCGAACCGATGAAGCCGGCCACGAACCGTGTTGCGGGCTGCTGGTAGAGCGTCTGGGGGCTGCCCACCTGTTCGATGCGACCGCCGTTGAGCACCACGATCTTGTCGGCCAGGGTCATGGCTTCCACCTGATCGTGGGTGACGTAGATCATGGTGGAACCCAGCCGATGGTGCAGACGGGCAATCTCGTTACGCATCTGAACCCGCAGCGAGGCGTCCAGGTTCGAGAGTGGCTCGTCGAACAGCAGGATGCGGGGCTCACGGGCCATGGCGCGGCCCATGGCCACGCGCTGGCGCTGGCCGCCGGAGAGCGCCTTGGGCTTACGCTCGAGCAACTCCTCCAGCTGCAGGATGCGGGCGGTGGCCATCACCCGTTCGTGCACGGTTTCCTTGGACGCCTTGGCCAGCTTGAGGCCGAAGGCCATGTTCTCGTAGACCGTCATGTGCGGGTAGAGGGCGTAGGACTGGAACACCATGCCGACGCCCCGCTCCCGGGGCGGCAGATCGTTGACGATCTCATTGCCGATGAATAGCTCACCGTCGGTGATCGATTCCAGTCCGGCGATGAGGCGCAGCAGGGTCGACTTCCCGCAACCGGAAGGGCCTACGAAGACGACGAACTCGCCGTCGCCGACCTTCAGGTCCACCTCCTTGATGATGGGAGTGTTGCCGAATACCTTGTTGATCTTTTCCAGGGTGACGCTAGCCATGGGGCGTTTCCTCCAGCTCAACTTGCTGGTCATTGGTGTTCAGTCTGGCGGCGCGAAAGAAGGCAGCCTGGTAGGGCGGTAGTGTGAGCCTCCCGCCATCGACCTCGTGCTGGAAGCCGTGACCCTTCAGCGCCGTATCGACCTCAGGGAGCTCGGCGCTCTGGGGCTGGCCGGTCAGGTTGAAGACGCAGACGAGTTCATCATCTCCACGCTGTCGCACGAACCCCACGAGCTCATCCCCCACATCGATGAGTTTCAGGTCGCCATCGAACAGCGCGGGCTGTGAGCGACGGAACTGCAACAGGCGACGCGTGGCATTGAGCATCGAACTCGGATCATCCTGCTGGCGTGAAATTGCCAGCGCCAGGTGAGGTGAGGCCACCGGCAGCCAGGGTTCGGTGCGCGAGAAGCCGGCCTGAGGCGTATCGTCCCAGGGCATCGGCGTACGGCAGCCATCGCGACCCTTGAATTCCGGCCACAGCACCTTGCCGTAGGGGTCCTGGATCCGCTCGAAGGGCACGTCGGCTTCTGGCAGGCCGAGTTCCTCCCCCTGGTAGAGGCACACGCTGCCACGCAGGGAGAACAGCAGCGCCAGCGCCACCCTGGGGTAGGCCTGCGGGTCTTCCTCGGCGCCCCAGCGGGTCGCACTGCGCACCACGTCGTGATTGGACAGTGCCCAACAGGGCCAGGCGTCGCCGGCCAGGCGTTGGAAGCGTTCCAGCACTTCCCGAATGTAGCACGGGGAGTGCGGTTCGTTGAGCAGGTCGAAGGTATAGGCCATGTGCAGCTTGTCGCCGCCAGCGGTGTACTCGGCCATGCGCTCGAGAGGATTGTCGTCGCCGATCTCGCCCACCGTGGTAGTGCCGGGGTACTCATCCATCAAGGCGCGCAGTTCCTTGAGGAAATCGAGGTTTTCCGGGCGGCTCAGGTCATAGACGTGGCGCTGCCAGGTGTAGGGGTTGGCATCCGGGGCGCCCAGGGTCTTGGCGGCCCCTTTCGGCACCGGCGGATTGTCGCGCAGTTCGGCATCGTGGAAGTAGAAGTTGACGGTATCCAGGCGGAAGCCGTCGACGCCGAGATCCAGCCAGAAGCGCATGTTGTCCAGCTGTGCCCGACGCACTTCCGGGTTATGGAAGTTCAGGTCCGGCTGGCTGGTCAGGAAGTTGTGCAGGTAGTACTGGCGTCGCCGGGAGTCGAAGGTCCAGGCCGGTCCGCCGAAGATGGACAGCCAGTTGTTGGGCGGTGTGCCGTCGGGCTTGGGGTCGGCCCAGACATACCAGTCCGACTTGGCATTGTCGCGGTCGGTACGGCTCTCCTGGAACCAGGGGTGCTGCTCTGCGGTATGGCTGATCACCTGGTCGATGATCACCTTCAGGCCCAGCGTATGGGCACGGGCCAGCAGCGACTTGAAGTCATCCAGGGTGCCGAACATCGGGTCCACGTCGCGGTAGTCGCTGACGTCGTAGCCGAAGTCGAGCATGGGCGAGGTGAAGAAGGGCGACAGCCAGATCCCGTCAACGCCCAGGCTCGCCACATAGTCGAGCTTGCCGGTGATGCCGGCGAGGTCGCCGATGCCGTCGCCGTTGGCGTCCATGAAGCTGCGCGGATAGATCTGGTAGATGACGCCACCGCGCCACCAGAAGGTGTTGTCTTGCATCGATGCAGTCCTTGAGTCAATGAAAGCGATGGAGTCTGGCAATTTTTCGTGAACCTTGAGCCCCATCACGTTCGGGGCTGATCCGGCGGCAGGCCCCGGGGTGCCGGACCATCGCGAAGGCGCTGTAAACCCTTCCCTGGGCGCTATTTTTGCCATCCATGGCAAAAGACCTTCGCTTCGACCTGCCCCCGGCACCCTCGAGGATTTCCCGCTTGGAATGAGATTGTCAGCCTTTGACGGCACCGGCAGTCAGGCCCGAAACGATGCGCCGCTGGAAGATGATCACCAGGATCACCAGCGGCACGGTGACCACCACCGAAGCCGCCATGATTGGCCCCCAGGGCAGCTCGTAGGCGCTGCCACCGGAGAGCAGGGCGATGGCCACCGGCACGGTGCGCTGGCTGTCGGTGAGGGTGAAGGTCAGGGCGAAGAGGAACTCGTTCCAGGCGGCAATGAAGGCGAGCAGTCCCGTTGTGGCCATGGCCGGCCACATCAGCGGCAGGAACACCTTGGTGATGATGACCCAGGGCGTGGCGCCGTCCATGATCGCCGCCTCTTCCAGCTCCATGGGCAGCTGGCGCATGAAGGTGGTCAGCACCCAGACGGTGAAGGGCAGGGTGAAGATGGTATAGCTGAGGATCAGCGCGCCCGGGTTGTTGTAGAGGTTGAGCGCGCGGATGACCTCGAACAGGCCGGAGAGCACCGCCACCTGGGGAAACATCGAGACGCCCAGGATCACCAGCAGCACGGTGCTGCGTCCGCGAAAGCGCACGCGGCCCAGCGCATAGGAGGCAGTGATACCGAGCAGCAGGGCGATGAACACCACGCTGGTGGCAACCACGATCGAGTTGAAGATCGCCTGCAGAAAGCTCTTCTGGGTGAAGATCTGCACGTAGTTGGTGAAATCCAGTCGAGAGGGCCATAGCTCGACATGGAAAAGCTCGCTGGAGGGGGTGAAGGATGTCTTGACCGCATAGTAGAACGGAAAGACCGCTATCACGACGAC
>NZ_AZQX01000113.1:0-23060 GCF_000568385.1 Halomonas sp. BC04 | reverse complement strand
AGACCGCCATCCTGGGCATGCACAAGATTCAGGAACGTCCCATGGCGGTGAATGGCAAGGTGGAAATTCGTCCGATGATGTATCTGGCCGTCTCCTATGATCACCGCATGATCGATGGCAAGGACGCGGTACAGTTCCTGGTCACCATCAAGGAGCTGCTGGAAGATCCGGCCCGCCTGCTGCTGGATGTCTGAGCGACGCCCGATTCAACGGACTCAAACGCGAACCGATCAAGGAAAACCATATGGCCGATAAATTTGATGTGATCGTCATTGGTGCGGGCCCCGGGGGCTACGTGGCCGCCATCCGTGCCGCCCAGCTGGGGCTGAAGACTGCCTGCGTCGAAAAATGGGTTAACAAGGAAGGCAAGACCGTCCATGGCGGCACCTGCCTCAACGTGGGATGCATTCCATCCAAGGCCCTTCTGGAAACGTCGCACAAGTTCGTCGAGGCACGTGACCACTTCGCCGAGATCGGTATTGAGCTAAGCGATGTGTCAACGAACATCGCCAAGATGCTGGAGTTCAAGAACCAGGTCATCGCCAAGAACGTTGGCGGTATCAGCGCGCTGTTCAAGGCCAACGGTGTGACCGCCCTGGAGGGTACCGGCAAGGTGACCTCCAGCAAGCAGGTCGAGGTAACGGGCAAGGACGGCAAGGCAACCACTTACGATGCCGAAAATATCGTCATCGCGGCTGGCTCGGTACCGGTCGAAATACCCCCGACCCCGTTGACCGAGGGATTGATCGTCGACTCCACCGGTGCGCTCGAATTCACCGAGGCACCCAAGCGCCTGGGCGTGATCGGGGCCGGCGTCATCGGCCTGGAGCTGGGCAGCGTATGGAGCCGCCTGGGCAGTGAAGTCACCATGCTTGAAGCCATGGACAGCTTTCTGCCCATGGTGGATTCCTCCATCGCCAAGGAGACACAGAAGCTGCTCAAGAAGCAGGGTCTGGACATCAAGCTGGGGGCGCGTGTCACCGGCTCGGAGGTCAAGGGCAAGGAAGTGGTCGTCAAGTACACCGACAGCGCGGGTGAGCAGGAGCAGACCTTCGACAAGCTGATCGTGTGTGTCGGTCGACGCCCCTACACCCAGGGAGTGATCGCGGACGGTGTCGGCGTTGGCCTTGACGAGCGTGGCTTCATCCATGTCGACGACCAGTGCCGTACCAGCGTGCCGGGGATCTATGCCGTCGGCGACTGCGTGCGTGGACAGATGCTGGCTCACAAGGCCTCCGAAGAGGGCGTGATGGTGGCTGACATCATTGCCGGTCACAAGGCCGAGATGAACTACGATGCCATTCCTTGCGTCATCTACACTGCTCCAGAGGTGGCCTGGGTGGGCATGAACGAGCAGGAAGCCAAGGCCAAGGGAATCGAGGTCAAGACCGGCTCTTTCCCGTTCGCCGCCAACGGCCGCGCACTGGCCAACAATGCACCCGACGGCATGGCCAAGATCATTGCCGACGCCGAGACCGATCGCATCCTGGGTATGCATATCGTCGGGCAGCATGCCGGCGAACTGATTGCCCAGGGCGTGATCGCGTTGGAGTTCGGCTCCAGTGCCGAGGATCTGGCATTGACCTGTTATGCCCATCCGACGACCGCCGAAGCGATCCATGAAGCGGCGCTGGCCGTCGGTGGCCATGCCATCCATATGGCCAATCGCAAGAAGCGCAAGTAAGCCAGCTCGCGCACGGCTCAGTAACAACACGATTTAGGTAACAACAAGCGTCACCCACGCGGGTGGCGCGTCGTACCCGGCCATGTATCGGGTACGAACGGGGGTAACCCGGGATAGACCGCATTCGGCGGTATTCCGCGGTTGCCGTTCGAGTCACATGCAACCAATGGCATGAATCGATGAACCTTCACGAGTATCAAGGCAAGCAGCTGTTTGCCGACTATGGCCTTCCGGTATCCAAGGGCTTTGCAGTCGACACACCCGAGGAAGCCGCCGAAGCTTGCAAGAAGATCGGTGGCGAGATGTGGGTCGTCAAGGCCCAGGTCCACGCAGGCGGCCGCGGCAAGGCCGGCGGCGTCAAGCTGATCAAGAGCCCGGAAGAGGCCAAGGCCTTCGCCGAGCAGTGGCTGGGCAAGAACCTGGTGACCTTCCAGACCGACGAGAAGGGGCAGCCGGTCGCCAAGATTCTGGTCGAGACCTGCACTGACATCGCCGATGAGCTTTACCTGGGCGCCGTGGTCGACCGCACTACCCGCCGGGTGGTCTTCATGGCCTCCACCGAGGGTGGCGTCGAGATCGAGAAGGTCGCCGAGGAAACCCCGGAGAAGATTCTCAAGGTCGAGATCGATCCGCTGGTCGGTGCACAGCCGTACCAGGCTCGCGAGCTGGCTTTTGCGCTGGGCCTCAAGGGTGACCAGATCAAGCAGTTCACCAAGATCTTCCTGGGTCTCTCCCGCCTGTTCCATGAAAAGGATCTGGCGCTGCTCGAGATCAACCCGCTGGTGATCACCGACGAAGGCAACCTGCACTGCCTGGATGCCAAGCTCGGCCTGGACAGCAACGCGCTGTATCGTCACCCGGACCTGCAGGCCATGCGTGACCCGTCCCAGGAAGACGAGCGCGAAGCCGAAGCCGCGGCCTGGGACCTCAACTACGTGGCCCTGGAAGGCAACATCGGCTGCATGGTCAACGGCGCCGGCCTGGCCATGGGCACCATGGACATCATCAAGCTCAATGGCGGTCAGCCGGCCAACTTCCTCGACGTGGGCGGCGGTGCGACCAAGGAGCGCGTGGCGGAAGCCTTCAAGCTCATCCTCTCCGACGATTCCGTGAAGGCCGTGCTGGTCAACATCTTCGGCGGTATCGTGCGTTGCGACATGATCGCCGAGGGCATCATCGGTGCCGTCGAGCAGGTCGGCGTCAACGTGCCGGTAGTGGTGCGCCTGGAAGGTAACAACGCCGAGCTGGGTGCCGAGAAGCTGGCCTCCAGCGGTCTGAACATCATCGCTGCTACCAGCCTGACTGACGCGGCACAGCAGGTCGTCAACGCGGCGGAGGGCAAGTAATGAGCATCCTGATCGACAAGAACACCAAGGTCATCTGCCAGGGCTTCACCGGTGGCCAGGGGACTTTCCACTCGGAGCAGGCCCTGGCGTACGGCACCCAGATGGTCGGCGGCGTGACACCGGGCAAGGGTGGCCAGGAGCACCTGGGCCTGCCGGTGTTCAACACCGTCAAGGAAGCGGTCGAGAAGACCGGCGCCGAGGCCAGCGTGATCTACGTGCCGGCCCCGTTCTGCAAGGACTCGATCCTGGAAGCTGCCAACGCCGGCATCAAGCTGATCGTCTGCATCACCGAGGGCATCCCGACCCTGGACATGCTCGACGTCAAGGTGAAGTGTGACGAGCTGGGCGTGCGCCTGATCGGCCCCAACTGCCCCGGCGTGATTACTCCGGGCGAGTGCAAGATCGGCATCATGCCGGGTCATATTCACCAGCCTGGTCGTGTCGGTATCGTCTCGCGCTCCGGCACCCTGACCTATGAAGCCGTCAAGCAGACCACCGATCACGGCTTCGGCCAGTCCACCTGCGTGGGCATCGGGGGCGACCCGATCCCGGGCTCCAATTTCATCGATATCCTTGAGCTGTTCGAGAAGGATCCGAAGACGGAAGCCATCGTGATGATCGGCGAGATCGGCGGCACCGCCGAGGAAGAGGCGGCTGCCTATATCAAGGCCAACGTCTCCAAGCCGGTGGTTTCCTACATTGCCGGTGTCACCGCCCCTCCGGGCAAGCGCATGGGCCATGCCGGTGCCATCATCTCCGGTGGCAAGGGCACCGCGGACGAGAAGTTCGCCGCCCTGGAAGACGCCGGTGTTCGCACCGTGCGCTCCCTGGCCGAGATCGGCGATGCGCTGAAGGACGTGACTGGCTGGTAAGCCACGCTTCGACAGACTTGCCAAAGGGCGCCCTCGGGCGCCCTTTTTTCGTTTGAAGGAGGCTGCGTCGGAGCTTGCGTTGAGACGCATCGTCCTGCATGCGCTGGTTACCCACCAAGGGTGAGCGTAGAGTTTATAGCGCAGATGGTCCTCGTTCTGTACGGGTGTGTCTTCTCGGAGTGAGTCGCAGATGGTAAACCAGCATGGTCCGCCCAAGCTCCACAAGGCTGCAACACCTGGCTGGAAACTGGACTGTCAGCGCGGATTGATGGCATTCGTTGCCTGGTGGCTGGCTGCGCTGCTGGTCAGTGGCCTGCTCCCGGCGATGTCGGCCAATTTGCCGATTTCACCACTTTGGATGGCTAACTCGCTGGCCTATGGAACAGTTCTTGCCATTGGACTCAAGCCAGTCCCTTATTTTGGCCTGGCGGCTCTGACCTGGAACCTGGCACGCGGCGATACTCCCCTTGAGATACTTGTAGGTACTGCTGCCTTCGTATTGCTGATGCTATTTGTGGCGGAGTTCTCCGGGTGGCTGGAGCGACACGTCGAGCGAGACCGGTCTCGGCGTCTACTGCGCGTCCCGATCATCGCCATAATGAGCGCCACGCTCTTCACCTTGCTCGGAGTCTGGCAGTTTTCCAGCGGCCGGCCAGCGCCGGAACTGATCATTGGCCTGTGGCTCTCCGAGGCAACGTCGGTATTGCTCTTCACTCCTCTGGCGAGGCAGTGGCTGCGTTATGGCGTTCAGTCCTGGGCGCCACCCGAAGGGGAGTCACGGCTATGGCCGATGATGTTGGCCTGGTGTTCGTTGGCCATTGCCGTGCTTGTGTCGATCTTGGCTATGGAAAGCATGCCATGGGTGCTCACCAGTTGGCTGCCCTACTTGGCGCTGTTGATGCCGATCCTTGCCGTCTATCTGCTGCCGGTAGGCTTGCCCCGTCTCGTAGCACCCTTGTTCGTGCTGGCCTGGACAGTGGTGAACCTCAACCTGTACACAGACACTGCAGGCGTATTGGATGAAATTGCCATGCTGCAGGGTCAGATGATCCTGTTCACGGCCGCACTGGTCGGATTTCTTTCTATCGAAGCCGTTCACACCTATCATCGGGCCAATCGGCGCCTGCAGCAGGCCAGTCGCCGGGATGGCTTGACAGGACTCGATAATGATCTCGGCATGACGGGGTCATTGGCGGGGAGGAAGGTCGATGAACCTCTTGCGTTGATCGGCATTCAGGTGGCAGACATCGATGATCTCGCCACGCTAATAGGGCTTGATGAGGTGCATGCCCTCGAGTGTTGCATCGCCGATACATTGCGGGAAACGGTGCCCACAGGGTGTGCGGCATCCGCGTGTTTACAGCCTGGCCTGTTTGCCTTGCTGGTGCCCTTCAGCGAGGCGCCTGTGACGCTCGCCCGTGACCTGCGCCACGCCTTGCACAGGGCGGAGCAGAACGGAGGGCTCAGCTTGGCTCGGCTCGAGCTGCGAGTGGTTCTTGTGGAGGGCATCGAGAGCCACGATGCCCGACACCTGACTTCGATCCTGTTGATGGCAAGCGCCAGGGCGGCAAGTCGGGAGGGAGAGCGCTTTTATCACCACCATGGTGAGCCGGAAACACTGATCGAAGCCCATCGGGATGCCTTATACCTGATCGGCCATCTCCGCGATGCCTTGGCCGGCGTAACGCACGGTGGAAACTTTGAAATCTTCGCACAGCCGATCCTTGATATCCGGCAGCCAGAGGTGATTCGAGCGGAAGTGTTGCTGCGGTGGCGCTGTGCTGATGGCCGACTGCTTGAAGCAGGAGAGTTTCTACCTATCGCCGAGCGTTTTGGTTTGATGCCCCGTCTGGATGTCTGGGTGCTGTCAAAGGTACTGTCGATAATCAGTACGCACCCGGGTGGGGAAAGGCTCGATGAGGTGGCCATCAACCTTTCAGGGGACTCGCTGGCTGGTGCCGATCTGGTTCGTTCGCTGAGCGAGTGTCTGGAACGCTATGGTTGCACCTGTGCCATCGCCGATTACCTTGGGGCGAGAGTGATAGCCGAATTTGTCGAAACCGCTGACCAGATCGGGGTGTTGTCGCAGCTTGGTGTCTACTGTTTCCAGGGCTATGGCATCTGCCGCCCCATGCCGTTGGAAGTGTATCTGGAAGGGTTACAGAAAGGTCGCAACATGATAGGTAAGGAAGTGGCCCTTGCTCAGCAACAGTGTCAGTCGTCAGGCGATTGATCCCGTGGGGTACCCATGCTGTTGTGCACCATATGGCGCGGTGCTGTTCCGGAGAGTGGTGCCCGCTTTGCAGGGCCACGGCTGACCCTGCCAAGGTCGGTAAGCCGTTTTACGCCGGCCAGATATAGCGCTGCCGCGCTCAGCAACGACTCGACAGGAGGCCCGCATGGCCAAGGTACCCGCCGCCTACCAGGCGACACGTGGCTCGATTCTCGACGTGGATCGTGACTTCTATGCCCGGCTGACCGACCCGGCTGGCCGCGAGCGGGTCGAGGAGCTGATCGTGCCGATTCGCGACGGCAGGGCCTGGAAAGTCCCTGCAGGCCATGTGCTACGGCTCTCGACCTGGAAGGGCCACAGGTCGGTGACTTCAATCTCTGGAGCCTGCACAACCCCCGCGAACGTTTCTGGGCCTCGCGCACCCGGCAGCTGCAGCGCGCCCATGTCTCCACCTTCGATCGGCTCTGGTCGACGCTGCCCTACCTGCGCCCCATGGCGACCATCATCGACGACACCCTGGCCGGCTACGGCGTCGATGGCAGTGGTGTTGACGAGGAGGGCGGGCGTATCCACGATCTGCTGGGTACCCGCTGTGATCCTTACGTCAACCGCCTGCTCACGGGCGAGGACTTCGACCACCATTGCCACTCCAACCTGGTGCGTGCCGTGGCGCCCTTCGGCCTCACCGAGTTCGACGTTCACGACGTGCTCAACGTCTTCCAGTGCACCGGGCTCAACGACGACGACCAGTACTTCATGAAGGCGTGCCCGGCGAAGGAGGGCGACTACCTCGAGCTGTTCGCCGAGATCGACCTGCTCTGTGCGCTCTCCTGCTGCCCGGGAGGCGACCTCTCGGTGGATCTATGGGGACCGAACGCCCGCGATCCGCTGGAGACCTGTCATCCCATCGGCGTGGAGGTATTTCGCCTGGATGCTTCGCTGCTCCAGGGCTGGCAGCCCCCGGCGCCTTCCCCCTATGCCGGGGGCCATGGCCTGCGCGGACCGGCCATCGATTGGTCGGCGGAAAAGCGTGACCTGGCGGCGCAGCAGAAAGATCGCTGACGGGCCGGGGATATCTGGAAGGGGCTGACATCTAGAGTGCGTCGCTGAGGCTTCGGTCGCGGCCCGCTCGCTTGGCCTTGAGCAGTGCCTGGTCGGCCCGCTTCAGGGTGGTTTGATGAGGATCACCGGGCCGGTGCTGGCACAATCCGGCACTGACCGTGACCGAGATCGTCTGGTCGGCGGTGCGTATCGTTACCGCCGCGAGGCGTGAGCGCAGTCGCTCCACGATGGTGCGGGCTTCGGTGCAATCGGTGTCGGCCAGCAAGAGCAGGAATTCTTCTCCTCCCCATCGGGCGCAGAGGTCGTAGTCACGCAGGGTTGTGCTCAACGTCTGGGTGATGGCCACCAGAAGCCGGTCCCCGACATCATGGCCGTGGCAGTCATTGATGCGCTTGAAGTGGTCGATATCCAGCAGCGTCAGGGTGAAACGGCGGCGCTCCCTGACAAACTCCTCAAGTCGCTCGATGAGCAGGCGGCGGTTGGGGAGGCCGGTCAGCGGGTCGTGGGTCGAGGCTTGCTGCAAGGTTTGGTTGCGCTCATGCATGAGCGCCTGATAGCCATCGGAGATACGCGATAGCTTGCGTTGACGGCGCAGGGTGCGCTGGTAGCGTTGCTCGGTGACCTGCCGGGCCTCCATGGCCAGCGACTGATAACGGTCGGAGATGTCGATCAGACGCTGTACCTGCACTTGCTGGTCGCAATGGTGCAGGTAGAGGCGCTGCAGGGCGTCATGGAGGGGGTGACCGGCGTGCTCAGGGGAGCCTAGCAGCGCGGCAATCTCCGTCAGCAAGGCTTCGTCGTGATCGTCTTTCATGGCTGCCCCCCGGCAGGCGTGATGGCGAACGGGTAGCTGCAATCCTCGCGAAACTCATCGGCCAATTCGGCGATGCGTTCGTTGCGCGCATCGTAGTGCCAGGTGACCGAGACCTCGCGGCCCGCTTCGTAGGCCTCTTCCAGCAGATCGAAGATGTCCATCATCGCTTTTACCGAGCTGGTGTTCAGGTAGACCAGCGCGAGCTCGAGGTGGAGGGGACGCTGCTCGCTGGTAAGAAAATATTGCACCCAGAGGATCACCTGGTCGAAGAGTTCGTAGGAGTTCTCCGGATAGGAGTCGCCCTTCATGGACAGGCGTCCGTCTTGCCAGTCGCTATGGATCGTCGGCGTGGACTGGCTGCCGGGAATGTCGAGATCGGAAATCGTGGTTGTCATGGCAAGAGTCAGATCGTGGCTGTCAGGCTGAAGAAGCTGCGTTTATTCGGCAGCGGCTGTAACGCGGCTTGCAAGGGGTGGCTGGACTTCCGGGCCATGTCGAGCAGGCCGAGGCCGGCTCCTCCATGGCCTTCGGCATCCCTGGGGCTGCGTAGCTGCTGTTTGTAGGCCTGTTTGAGCGCTTGCTTGTCCAGCAGGGCGAGCGACTCGACAGTGGCAACCAGGCGCTCACCATCGTCCCGCTCGACCAGGTTGCCTGCGCTAACCTGGTAGTGCCCCTGGCCGCTGTGGGCCACTGCCACCGTGGCCGCAGCCAGCTCGTCGTCATAGCCCTGGCGGCGAGCATAGTGACGGATATTCTGGGTCATCTCGATGTAGACGGCGAAGACGTCCATGGCCGCGGACGGTGCGGCTTCCTGGGTGTCGAGATAGTTGCGCAGTGCCTTGCCGATCTCTTCGATCAGGCTACGTGATATGGGGCCATTGAAGCACAGCATGATGCGATCATGCTGATAGCTCTCCCTCATACTCAGTAAATCCATGGCAATTCCTTGGCTTGCAATGCATCCCCTACCCGGGATCGGGGGGGCGTGGTGAAACGGGTTCGGGGGCTTCCAGTGGCGCGCAGAATATCAGCAAGGTGATATCGTCTCGTTGGCCGTGAGGGCCTCGATAGTCGTCCAGGGCATGCTCGAAAGCCGCCAGCTGGGCATCGAGTGGCGCCGATGCCTGGGATCGCAGGAGCTCCTCGAAGCGACTGTTACCGAAGCCGAAGCCGTGATGCCCCCCCGCTTGATCGAGAAAACCATCGCTGCACAGATAATAGCGCCATCCCGGATGCAGCGGTACGTGCTGGTTGCTGTAGCGGGCCGGGCGACGATGTCCCAGGGCACGCTTGTGGCCCTTCACGCGCTCGAGTCGGTGGCCGTCACTGGCATAGAGATCGAGCTTGGCCCCGGCATAGGTCAAGCGGTGTTGAGCCGGATCGATCCAGGCCAGGCCGATATCCATGTTGGTGGCGATGGAGGAGGGCAGTTGCGCCTCGGGCAGCAACAGGCGTGACTGCCGATCGATCTCGTTGAGCAGGGCCGCCGGGTCGTCGACCCCTTCCTGGGCGATGGCGTTGTCGATAATGGCGCGCGCCAGCATGGTCATCATGGCACCGGGCACCCCGTGGCCGGCGCAGTCCACGATGCCGATCAGGTAACCCTGCGACGTAGCGCGGAAGACGTAGAAGTCGCCGCCCACCGTATCGCGTGGTTTCCACAGTACGGCGTGATAGGAAGCCAGATGGTCACTGAGCTCGGCGTCGGGCAGGATGGCACGCTGGATGATACTGGCGTACTGGATGGAGTCGCCAAGCTTCTTGTGGGCGGCCGCCATGGCCGCATTTGCGGTTTCCAGCTCTTGCGTGCGCTCGCGGACCTGGGATTCGAGGTTGCGAGTATGATTCGCCACCTGGCGGGCCATGTGCGAGAAGGCCTGGGAGAGCTCGCCGATCTCGTCGCGGCGTTCGGTGGGGAGTCGCGAGCGATAGTCGCCGCTGGCCATGGCACGGGCCGACAGCGTCAGACGCTGCAGAGGCGTCAGGATCAGGCGGTGAGTGGCATAGGCAAAGGCCGAGGTCAGGATGGCCAGTATCAGCATCAGACCGCCAACCAGGGGCCAAAACCAGCGCCCTTCGACAATGCGGGCGGCCTGCATGTCCAATGCCGTGACCAGCAGCCACTGCAGTTCCGGAATGTAGCCCACCGACAACAGCCTCGGTTCGCCGCCGATGTCGACGTGCAGGGCACGGATATCGCCGGGTCGACGTATCGCCCCCTGCATCGCCCGCCTGAGCTCGTCGCGCTGCTCGGCGTCGTCAATCAAGGACTGGATATGCTGCTCATTGTCGGTGTCGAAGGGGTTGCCGCCCGCGCCGAGTGCCACCCGCGCCTGGTCGGGGTGGGCTTGTATCATGCCTCGGGGATCGACGATCATCGGCGTCACCCCGGGGGCGCTGGCCCGAATGAAGTGGGCCAGGAAGCCGTCCAGGTCAAGGGCGCCCCCGGCCAGGCCGAGCAGTTCGCCGTTGTCGCGCACCTTGACATTGACCCACAGCATGCTGCGTTGCAGGACATGGTCGACGCTGATATCGATATCGTAGGTGGACGTGCTGGCCATGGTGGCGAAGTACCAGGCGTCCTCCGCTTCATCCCTGGAGAGCCGATAGCGGGGAAGTGGCTCGGCGTCGCGCCGGTCGGCGAAGTAGTAGTCGTGGGTGGCGTGATCGATGATGAAATAGGCGTTGCTGCCGAACTGTTGACGGAAGCCTTCGGCCTCGGCCAGGAAGCGTGCCCGGCGCTCGGGATCATCCGGTTGGCGTAGCCACTCGCGAGTCACCACCGAGTTGGCGAAACGTCGAGACAGGGCCAGTTCGCGGGATACTGGTGCGGAGATGCGCTGCATCTGCAGCAGGGTGTACTGCTCGGCATAGGCCGTGGCAAAGTGGCGGCGTACCTCATCGACGGCCTTCCAGCCGATGAACAGGGCTGGGATCAATGCCAGCAGGCATGCCAGCAGCAAGGTTGCGACCGACTTCCCACGCAGTCCGAGGTGTACTGCCATCGCGTTGGCTTCCCTGATGGGGTGGGCTCAGCCACCATTGTCATTCTTTTCCATTGCCTTCCCTTAAACTCTGCATACACGCGGCTCCTCATTCCTGCATGCCCGCTACGATGAGGCCCCGGCAGGTGATGCCTGCGGGGCCTCGTCGGCGCTCGGATCGGGCGTCACACGGCGGGGCGTGCTACCAGTGAGCGCGTCTCCTCCCGGGCCTCGATCAGCGCCACGCGAATGGCGTCACCGAGCTTGTAGCGCTCTTCGCCCTCGACCTGGATGCGGCCCTCCTTGTCGTCGATGATCACCTTGTCGCGGTCGCTGTGGATCATCGGCGCGGGAACGAAGGCGGTGGCGCCGTTAGCGGTCAGCCGCACGCGCATGCCGCCGCGGTTGATGGCGATGATCTCCGCCTCGAAGGCTTCCTGGGCCTCGGCGGCCGGCGTCAGGTAGCGCACGTAGAGCCAGTCCTTGACGTCGCGTTCGGCCATGCGGTTGAGCCGCCGGCGCTCGGTCAACTGCTCGGTCAGCGCCAGGGTGGCTTCCGCCGGCGCCTGTTCCCCCTTGAGCACGCGCTTGATCAGGCGGTGGTTGACCATGTCGCCATACTTGCGGATGGGTGAGGTCCAGGTGGCGTAGGCGGCCAAGCCCAGGCCGAAGTGAGGACCAGGACGGGCGGACATGCTGGTGAAGCCCTGGAAGCGGCGCAGGCGTGCATCCAGCCAGGCGTCGTCACGATTCTCCAGCGCCCGCTTGAGCTCCTTGTAGCGGGGCAGCTCGGAGAGCGCCTCGATCTCGACCTCGATCTCCTGTCCGGTGAGGAACTCATGGGCGGCTTCGGCCTTCTCCGGCTCGAAGGCGCGGTGAACATTGAAGATGCCGTGGCCGACCTTCTCGGCGAGCAGGTCGGCGCAACAGGCGTTGGCCGCGATCATCGACTCCTCGATCATGCGGTTGGCGATGCGGCGTTGCTCGGTGCGCACATTGAGCACGTTGCCGGCCCGGTCCAGTTCGAAGACATAGTCCGGACGGTCCTTGAACACCAGTGCGTGCTCGCTGCGCCAGGCGCTGCGTGCCTCGGTCATCTCCCGAAGCGCCTTGAGCTGCGGGGCGATCTCATCCGCCGGTGCCCAGTCGCCCTGGCCCTCGATCCAGTCCGATACCCGGTCATAGGCCAGCTTGGCGTGGGAGCGAGCGGTGGCGGCGAAGAAGCGGTAGTCGCCGAGGCTGCCGTCGGCTTCGACCTCGAGGGAGCAGGCCAGCACCGGGCGATCCTGCCCCTCCCACAGCGAGCAGAGGTCGTCGGCCAGCTGCTCGGGCAGCATGGTGACGTTCTGGCCCGGCAGGTAAACAGTGAAGGCCCGGGTGCGTGCCTCCAGGTCGGCGACATGCCCCTCCTCGACGTAGGCGGTGGGGTCGGCGATGGCCACCGTCAGTCGCCAGCCGCCATCCTCGCGGGGTTCGATGCGCAGGGCATCGTCCATGTCGCGGGTCTTCTCGCCGTCGATGGTGAAGAACGGCTCGGCGGTGAGGTCCTTGCGCTCCAGGCCCTCGTCAAGCAACGGCCATTCACTGCCGGCGTCAGGGCACTCCTGCTCCAGGGCGTGCCGGGCCAGAGTGACGCGCCACGGCACGGCGGGGTCGTCTGCCTTCGCGACCAGCTCATCGATCTGGGCGAAGAAGCCGCGATCGTTCTCCTTGAGCGGATGGCGCACCAGGCGTGAAACGACCCAGTCGCCGTCGCCGATGCTCGCTTCGTCGAGGCTGTTCTTGATTCGCGACTTGAGCACGTTCTTGATCGAGGGGTGGTCGGGGACCACCGCCAGGCGACCTTCGCGCTTCTGGACGCGGGCAATGAAGCGTGTCAGCCCGGGCTCCAGCAGGGCGTCGGGCTCCACCGAGGTCTTGTCACCATTCTCGTGGATGGTGGCCTGGACGCGGTCGCCATGGAGTACCTGCTTCATGGCGGGTGGCGGCACGAAATAGGATTGGCCATCATCGGTTTCGAGAAAACCGAAGCCCTTGTCGGTGGCCTTGATCACGCCCTCGGCACGGGGCGTGGTCGTACGAATCTGTTGCTTGAGCTGAGCGAGCAGCGGATTGTTCTGCAGCATGGTCACGAACGTGTGGCGGGGTAGGAGAGCCACTATACGGATTCCTGCGGCCGGCGCCAAACGCCACTATGCCTACCCACGAGGAAACAGCAGGTTGGGGTAGTAGACGACAGCCACGGTTGCCTTTTGCTAGGCTGAAAGCCGCCATGAACACTGGACCCACTATGACGCCTCACCTCATTGTCTCCGACCTGGATGGCACCCTGCTGGATGCCAACCACGATCTCCATCCCCATACCATCGAGACACTGCGGGCCCTGGCGGAGCTGGGGCACCACCTGGCCTTTGCTCGGGGCGGCATTTCCGCGACATGCTGGCCTTCCGCGAGCGGTTGGGCGTGCCTATCCACGTGATCAGCACCAATGGCGCCTACCTGCACAGTCCCGATGATCGGCTGCTCTCTGCCCGACACCTGGAAGCGGAGCTGGCGCTCGAGCTGATCGCCATGGAGCGCCACGATAGCGTACGCCTCAACCTCTACCGGGAGGAGGAGTGGCTGATCGATGCGGCGGAGCCCCGGCTGCTGGCCTACCACGCCCATACCGGCTTCGGTTATCGCATCTTCGAGCCCGATGAGATCGACGGAGAGGGGGTGGGCAAGGTGCTCTACATCGGGGAACCCGAGCGCCTGGCGGGGCTCGAAGCCCGAGTGAGGCAGCGCCACGGCGAACGGTTGCACGTGACCTATTCCACGGTGAACTCGCTGGAGGTCATGGCCGGTGGGGTCAACAAGGGCACCGCCCTGCAGACCCTGATGGAGGCGCTGGGCGTGGCCTCGCGGCATTGCCTGGCCTTTGGCGACAACCTTAACGACACCGAGATGCTGGCCCTGGCCGGCGAGGCCCATGTCATGGCCAATGCCCACCCTGAACTCTTCGGGCGAGTGCCCCACGCGCGCCGCATCGGCCACCATGCCGAGGTGAGTGTGGCCGCGTTGCTGAGAGAGCGGTTCGGGCTCTAAGCTCTGTCCGAAAACTGGCCTTCGCTCGCCGACTTTGCAGACAAAACCTTGTGTCCGAGGCTGGTTGCTACCTTGGTCGCAGATGGCTTGTCGGGATGGCCGCACTTGACCATCATCGAAGCCCGATAACGACAACAATCACGGGCGCTGCCGCGACACCGCCCCTGGCCATCGGAATACGATGACGACGACACCTGCCACCCTGATCGTGGTCGACGACGACCCGGAAATTCGAGAGCTTCTTGCCGACTATCTCGGTCGCCACGGCTATCGCGCCCTGGTCGCCGAGGATGCCGAGGCGCTGCATCGTCTGCTGGTCCACGAGGTTCCCGACCTGCTTATCGTCGACATCATGCTGCCCGGCGATGACGGCTTCACCATCTGTCGCGATGTGCGCCGGGACAGCCAGGTTCCCATCATCATGCTCACCGCCAGCGCCGACGAGACCGACCGGATTCTGGGCCTGGAACTCGGCGCGGACGACTATCTCGGCAAGCCGTTCAACCCCCGGGAACTGCTGGCGCGGATCAAGGCGGTACTGCGTCGTGTGAGGGGCAACCAGCAGCCTCAGGACCCGGCACGAGCGCGACTGGTCAGTTTCGGCGGCTGGCGGCTGGATCGCATGACCCGGGAATTGATCGATCAGCAGGAGCGGCGTATCCCGCTCTCCGGTGCCGACTTCCAGCTGCTGCAGGTCTTTCTCGAACACCCCGAACAGGTACTCTCCCGGGACGCGCTGTTCGAGCTGACCCGTGGTCGACCGGCGCCGCCGCTGGATCGCTCCATCGACGTGCATGTCTGCCGGCTGCGGCAGCGGCTCGGTGAGGATGCCCAGTACCATCAGTTGATCCGCACAGTGAGAGGGGCGGGCTATGTGCTCACTGCCCGTGTCGAAGCGCTGACGTGACGGATATTCGCTGGCAGCGGTGGCGTCGGTACCTGGCCCGTGGCCTGCCCGGAACGCTGCGCGGTCGCTTCGTGCTGATCATGATCATCGGTGTGCTCGCTGCCCAGCTCTCCAGCTACGCCGTCTGGACCTCCCAGGTACGCTCCAGCCAGCTTGAGCAGCTCGACGAGCTTTCGCAAAACGTCGCCTACAGTGTGGCTTCGACCATGCGTTTCTTTCGCTCGCTGCCCGTCGAGTATCGTCATATCGTGCTGGACCAGTTACGCAACATGGGCGGCACCCGCTTCTTCGTCAGTGTCAACGAGCGCCGCATTCCCGTGGAGGACATCGGCTCGGGGGCGGAAAAGGCGCTGGTGGTCGGTAACTTTCGCGCCATTCTCGGACGTGAGCTGAATATCGATGACGTGCTGGTGGAGTTCTCCCGGGCGGAAACGCTGCGTGTCTACAATAACGAGGTGCTGCTGCACGACCTGCCGCCGCGCTGGGGCCAGCACAGCCTGCTGATGGAGCCGCTTTCCCCCCCGATCCTGGTGGTGCAGCTGGAGCTCGAGCCCGGGACCTGGCTCTACGTGGCGACCCTGCTGCCGGTGGCGGACCTGTTCAATGAGTATCGCTGGCTCTCCGGCGAGCGCCTGCTCGCCGGGCTGATGGTGCTGCTGACGGTGATCGGGCTATCGCTGCTGGGCATCCGCAGCGTCACCCGCCCGCTGGCCCGCCTCTCCCGGGCGGCTCGCCAGTTGGGGGATGACCTGGATGCACCGCCGCTGCGGGAGAGCGGCCCCAGGGAGGTGATGGCCACGGCGGTGGCCTTCAACCGCATGCAGGAGCGAATCCGCGAGCAGGTCGACGAGCGTGAGCGACTCTTCTCGGCGATCTCCCACGATCTCAAGACCCCGATCACCCGCATGCGGCTGCGGGCCGAGATGCTCGACGATCCTCTGCAGCGCGAGCGCTTCTGTGCCTCCCTCGATGAGCTCGACCTGCTGGTCAAGGGGGCCTTGGCGTCGGTCAAGGGCTTTGACCTGCATGAGCCGGTCGAGGAGCTCGATCCCGGCCACGTCCTCGAAGAGCTGGCCGAGGGGCTGCGCCTGCAGGGCGGGGAGGTGTCGATCCAGGGGCAGGCCCAACCGCTGGCCGTCAAGCCGCTGGCGTTCAAGCGCTGTCTGGCCAACCTGCTGGAGAATGCCGTCTTCTATGGACGGCGAGCGAGGTACTGATGGAAGACGATGCCAGTCGCCTGTCGATCACCATTCGCGACCATGGGCCGGGTATTCCCGAGGGGCAGCGTGAGCGGGTATTCTCGCCTTTCGTTCGGCTCGAGCCCTCCCGAAGCCGCAATACCGGCGGCAGCGGCCTGGGGCTGGGTATCGCCCGGCATATCGCCCGCGCCCTGGGTGGTGATATCAGCCTTGATAACCATCCTGAGGGAGGATTGCGGGTGCGCGTAACGCTGCCCCGGATGCAGGATATTACCGGGCTGTAATATTTCATCAATACGATGCCAATACTTCGCAGGACTAGGTAACCCCTACTGTTGCGCTACCTGGGGTAGCGTGTCGTTATCCGGTGCCACGCCGGAGCCATAACAACACGAGGAGACACGCCATGCCTTCCTGCAAGTCGAACGATTGCACCAGTACCCGTTTTGACCAAGCCCGTATGAACCAGGCCCGCTGGAACAAGACACCCTTCACCAGGACTGGCCTTGCCCTGGCTACGGCCCTGGTCGCTTCCGTGTCCATGACCAGTGCCCATGCCGCCGGTGAAGTGGAAGTGCTGCACTGGTGGACCTCCGGTGGCGAGGCCCGGGCCGCCAACGTGCTCAAGGATCTGATGGAGGCCGAGGGGTACGGCTGGCAGGACTTCGCCGTTGCCGGTGGCGGCGGCGAAACGGCCATGACGGTGCTCAAGTCCCGAGCCATGTCCGGCAATCCGCCCTCGGCGGCCCAGATCAAGGGACCGGAGATCCAGGAGTGGGGCGAGCTGGGCCTGCTTGGCGAGCTCGACGACGTCGCGAGGCAGAGGGGTGGGACCAGCTGTTGCCCGAGACGGTGGCCGATATCATGCGCTACGACGGCCAGTACGTGGCCGTGCCGGTCAACGTCCACCGGGTCAACTGGCTATGGGCCAACCCGGACGTGCTCGAACAGGCCGGTGTCGAGATGCCCACCACCCTGGATGAACTGTTCGCCGCCGGCGAGGCGATCCGCGAGGCCGGCTTCATTCCGCTGGCCCATGGCGGCCAGGCCTGGCAGGACGCCACGGTGTTCGAGACCGTGCTGTTGGCGACGGGGGGTGTGGAATTCTTCCAGCGGGCCCTGGTGGATCTCGATCCCGAGGCCCTGGGCAGCGAGCAGATGGTCGAGGCGCTGGAGACCTTCAAGCGCCTGCGCGGGCTGATGGACGACGACATGTCCGGGCGTGACTGGAACATCGCCACCTCCATGGTCATCAACGGCGATGCCGCCATGCAATTGATGGGCGACTGGGCCAAGGGCGAGTTCACCGCCGCCGAGCTTACCGCCGGCGAGGATTATCTCTGCGCCGCCGCGCCGGGTACCGGCGACGCCTTCACCTTCAACATCGACAGCCTGGCGATGTTTCGCGTCGAGGGCGAAGAGCACGATGCGCAACAGGCCCTGGCACGGCTGGTGCTGGAGCCCACTTTCCAGGAGGCCTTCAATCTGGCCAAGGGCTCGATACCCGCGCGCCCCGATCTGGACATGAGCGAGTTCGATGTCTGCGCCCGGCAGTCTCTCGAGGACTTCCAGCGCACCGCCGACGAGGGGGGGCTGGTGCCCAGCATGGCCCACGGCATGGCCGTGCGTGCCGACGTGCAGGGGGCGATCTTCGACGTGGTGACCAACTATTTCAATGCCCGTGACATGGAGGCCGAGCAGGCCGCCCAGCGTATGGTGAACGCGGCACAAGCGGCACTCTGAGACGCCGCTTTCCCGGCTCTGCCGGGCTCGCTGCCCATCGAGCCCGGCAGGTCGTCAGGTGACGCTTTCGTTCACGCCCGAGGTACTTCTCATGACCATCGTCTCCCACGCCCAGGAGCGCCCCGTGCGCCCCGTGCGCCCTGCGGCACGGCGTACGGCCGCCGCACGCCTGCAGGATTGGCTGCCGCGGCTGGTACTGGCGCCTTCCGTCGCCATCACCCTGTTCTTCGTCTATGGCTTCATGCTCTGGACCTTCGTGCTGTCCTTGACCAGCTCGCGCATGTTACCGAGCTACGATTTCGTCGGCTTCGCCCAGTATGCGCGGCTGATGGCCAACGATCGCTGGTGGGTCGCGTCCACCAACCTGGTGATCTTCGGCGGCCTGTTCGTGGCGATCTGCCTGGTCATCGGGTGGTGCTCGCCATCCTGCTCGACCAGCGTATCCGTCAGGAGGGGGTGCTGCGTACCCTCTATCTCTATCCCATGGCGCTGTCGTTCATCGTCACCGGGGTGGTGTGGAAATGGCTACTCAACCCCGGGCTCGGGATCCAGGCCATGGTGCGCAGCTGGGGCTTCGAGAGCTTCACCTTCAACTGGATCGTCGATCCCGACATGGCGATCTACACCCTGGTGCTGGCCGCCGTGTGGCAGGCGTCCGGCTTCGTCATGGCGCTGTTCCTGGCCGGCCTGCGCGGTATCGACGACAGCATCATCAAGCGGCCCAGCTCGATGGTGCCAGCCTGCCGCGCGCCTATCTGTGGGTGATCCTGCCCTGCCTGCGCCCGGTGGTGTTCAGTGCGGTGATGATCCTGTCGCACATCGCCATCAAGAGCTTCGATCTGGTGGTGGCCCTGACCGGTGGCGGTCCCGGCTACGCCACCGACCTGCCGGCCACCTTCATGTACACCCACGCCTTCACCCGGGCCCAGATCGGGCTGGGGTCGGCCAGTGCCATGCTGATGCTGGGCGGTGTGCTGGCGATCCTGATTCCCTATCTCTACTCCGAGCTGAGGAGTCACAAACATGGATAACGTGATTCGTCGCCGCACTCCCGGGGCCCGCCTGGGCCGGTTAGCGGTCTATGCGGTACTGCTGCTGGCTGCGCTCTTTTACCTGTTGCCCCTGGTGGTGATGCTGATCACCTCGTTCAAGCCGCTCCATGAGATCAGCCCCGGCACCCTGCTGTCGCTGCCCCAGTCGCCCACCGTGGAGCCCTGGATCAAGGCCTGGGGCGAGGCCTGCACCGGCATGCGCTGCGAAGGGGTGGGGGGCTACTTCTGGAACTCCATCGCCATCGTGGTGCCGGCCGTGCTGATCTCCACCGTGGTAGGCGCGCTCAACGGCTACGCCCTGACCAAGTGGCGATTCAGGGGTTCGGAGCTGCTCTTCGCCCTGATGCTGTTCGGCTGCTTCATCCCCTTCCAGGTGGTGCTGCTGCCCATGGCCCAGACCCTGGGCTGGCTGGGGTTGTCGAGCTCCCGGGCGGGGTTGATCCTGGTGCATGTGATCTTCGGTATCGCCTTCACCACGCTGTTCTTCCGTAATTTCTACGTGGCCGTACCCACCGAGCTGGTCTCGGCGGCCAAGCTCGACGGTGCCGGCTTCTTCCGCATCTTCTGGCGCATCCTGCTGCCGGTCTCGGCGCCGATCATCGTGGTCTCGGTGATCTGGCAGTTCACCCAGATCTGGAACGACTTCCTGTTCGGCGTGGCTTTCTCGGCCCACGATACCCAGCCGGTGACGGTGGCGCTCAATAACCTGGTCAACACGTCTACCGGTACCCGCGAGTACAACGTCGACATGGCTGCCGCCATGATAGCGGCACTGCCGACCCTGGTGGTCTATGTGCTGGCGGGAAAATATTTCGTCCGTGGGCTTACCGCCGGTTCGGTCAAGGGTTAGGAGCCTGTCGAGCTTAACGCTGATCTACTGCGAAATCCGGGTTTTCGGCCAATTTCATTCGATCTGTTTCGTTAAAGAGCCCGCTATTCGCCTCTACAGATCGATAAACTTGTCTCGAAAACCGTATCTCTCGCTACGATCGGTCAAGCCCGACAGGCTCCTAGCGGTCAAGAGAGAACAACAAGGGGTTTGAATCATGTCTGCACTAGAAATTCGCAGCGTCCGCAAGGAGTTCGGCAGCGAGCGTGTACTCAAGGATGTCAGCCTGGCCATCGAGTCGGGCGAGTTCCTGATCCTCGTCGGCCCGTCGGGCTGTGGCAAGTCGACCCTGATGAACGCCATCGCCGGCCTGGAGCCGGTGACCTCCGGCGAGATCCGTATCGCCGACGAGGACGTCACCTGGCGGACGCCGGCCGAACGGGACATCGCCATGGTGTTCCAGTCCTATGCGCTCTATCCCAGCATGACCGTGCGCGGCAACATCAGCTTCGGCCTGGAGATGCGCAAGGTGCCGAAGGCGGAGCGCGAGGCCGCCGTCGAGCGGGTCGCCGACCTGCTGCAGATATCTCAGCTGCTCGACCGTAAGCCCTCGCAGCTCTCCGGCGGCCAGCGCCAGCGGGTGGCCATGGGGCGCGCCCTGGCCCGGGAGCCGAAGGTCTATCTCTTTGACGAGCCGCTCTCCAACCTGGATGCCAAGCTGCGGGTGGACATGCGTACCGAAATCAAGAAGCTGCATCAGCGACTCGGTACCACCATCGTCTACGTGACCCACGACCAGATCGAGGCCATGACCCTGGCCGATCGCATCGCGGTGATGCGCGACGGCAACATCCTGCAGCTGGGCACACCTGATGAAGTCTACAACGACCCGGTGGATATCTTCGTGGCAGGGTTCATGGGCTCTCCGTCGATGAACTTCATCACGGCGTCTCTGGAGGGCGAGGCGGGGAACTATCGCCTGCGGATCGAGACCCGGGGGGAGGAGGCGCTGCTGCTGCCCTGGCCTGCTGTGAGGGAAACCCCGGCCATGGCCGAGCAGGTCGGGCGTCCCGTCATCCTGGGGCTGCGCCCGGAGCACTTCAGCGAGGAGGATTCACGGCTCAGCGACATGGATGAGGGTACCCCGGTTTCGGCCCGGGTCAGCGTGTCAGAGCCTACCGGTGCGGATATCCTGCTGCGAGTGCCGCTGGGTGAAGGTGAGGTCACGGCCAGGGTCGGGCCCAAATGCGCGGTCGTGCCCGGGGAGCGCCTGAATCTACGCGTCGACATGGGGCGCGCCGTGCTCTTTGACAGCGAGACAGAAAAGCGTCTGGCCTAATCGGCTGGCTTGCCACAGGGACGGGGGGCGTGTAGTTTGCGCGCTTTCCCGTTCCGTACAGGAATTGCCGATGCAACTGCTCGAGCGAATCGTTCATCCCGAACTGGCCACACTCGACGTCTCTCCCGAGCGTATCCACCGTCGGCGCGCAGCGCGTGGCATCATCATCGACGGTGAGGAGATCCTGCTGCTTTACACTCGCCGCTACAACGACTTCAGCTTCCCGGGCGGTGGGGTGGATGATCACGAGAATCTGCTTGAAGGGTTGCACCGCGAGCTTGCCGAAGAGACTGGTGCCACTGGCCTTGAGGTCCTGGCACCTTATGGGCGGGTCGAGGAGTTTCGCCCCCACCACAAGCCCCAGTTCGACCTGATGCACATGGACTCGTACTTCTATCATTGCCGAGCCGAGCGCCAACTGGGCAGGACGCGGCTGGAAGACTACGAGCTGGCCAATGGCATGGAGGCGCGCTGGGTCAACCTGCACCAGGCGATTGATCACAATCTTGCGGTCATGGCCGCCAGGGAAGCGAGCATGGGTCTATCGATACTGCGCGAGACACGCATGCTCCAGCACGTTTCCCAGCGCCTGCTACCGGCCCTGGCGACTGCCTGACATCACCCCTTTCAGCGCACGGTAATGACGCTGCACTCGGCAGCGTGGCTCACCTTGTGGGATACGCTGCCCACGACCAGCCCACGCAGGTCGCTGAGGCCGCGGCTACCCATGACGATGGCATCGATGCCGCGCTTCTTCGCTTCGCTGATGATGGTGCGGGCCGGGTCGCCACGGCCGATGGCGGTCTCAACCTTGGTCACGCCCTTGTCGCGGGCCTCTTGGGCCGCCTTGTCCACTACCTGCTGGCCGATATCGTCACGCTCCTGGCGGGTGGCCTCGACGGCGATGGCTCCGATACCCCAGACCAGCGTCGTCTCGTGGGAGAGCTCTTCGGGAATATGCAGGATATGGATGGTGGCATCGGCCTGGTTGGCCAGTTGGCAGGCAACGGCAAGGGCCTTTTTCGCGCCTTCGGAGCCATCGACGGGAACCAGGATGGTATTGAACATGGTAATTTTCCTTCTCGACAGGTAAGAGCTGATCTGTATGTTAGAGACTAGCGGCTTGGCGCCGGTATGTCATGACCGGGGTCAAGAAGCGAGTGGCTACGCCGGTTATTCCTTCACCTCGAGCCGGCGGAGCTGCTGCCAGAGTTCACTGCGAAGGTCAGCCATGCGTGGTGCCTCGCCGCTGTCGAAACCAATCGGCCGCGTGAGTCGTTGGGTTCGCAGGCCCAGCCGAGCGCTGAGCAGCCCCACACCCATGCCCTGGCCGGCACGGGTCGAGAGCCTCCCGGCCAGGTTCAGCGAGAGAATCTCCATGCCCGCTTCACTGGCCATCTCGGTCGCGCCGGCGAAGGCCATGTTGTAGAGCACGCTGCGCAGCAAACGAAGGCGGCTGGCATAGCCGAGCTCCAGCCCATAGAGGCGGCATATCCGGTCGATCATCGCCAGGTTGCGCCAGGCGACCAGGGCCATGTCCACCAGGGTCAGAGGACTGACCGCCACCATCACAGCCGTCTCACCGGACATCCGCGAGATCATGCGCCGCGCTGCCCGGTCGCGGGGCGCCAGCAGGTGATGGGCCAGTAGCTGGCGCAGGTCCGCGCCGCTGTGGTGTGGCTGTTGTGCGGCGAGAAATGCCTGCCAGTGGGGATGGTCGTCATCGAGTTTCAACTGCGTCTTGAGAAGCCTGGCCAGATCCATGGCCTCGGCGGTATCGACTTCCTGCAACTTGCCCAGGCGTGCGCGCAGGGTGTCGTGGCGACGCAGTCGACGTAGTCGCCAGGCTTCACGCAGTAACGCACCGGCGCCCAGGGCGATGGCGCCTAGTCCCAGCAGGGCCCAGCCG
>NZ_AZQX01000112.1:0-33909 GCF_000568385.1 Halomonas sp. BC04 | reverse complement strand
CGATTCTATCTACCGACGGTGCCACGCCGCTGTCGGAGGAAGCTTCAGCTCCGGTCCGACGCATCGGCGACTGGACTGCAAGCCTCCCGGCGGTGTTGCCAGCCGTTAGTGAACTTCCCCAACGCCGAGGCCTCCGCCGGGCGCCTGGCGGCGCCAGTCGCGATGCAAAGCAGCGCTCCAACAAGGGATGGCATAACCGTGCTGTCGGAGGTAGCTTCAGCTCGATTCGACTAAGCAGCACGCAGCGCTGCCAGACGGTACCGTCCCCATCCTTCCTGATTCATGCCTTTTCCCGAATCCCCTGCCCCGCCAGCCGCTCGCGGTCATGGGGTCGGTCGAGCTCGAGCAGCGGGCCTGCCGGCACGATACGCGTGGGATTGATGGTGTCGTGGCTGTAGTAGTAGTGGCGCTTGATATGCGCGAAGTCCACGGTCTCCCCGATACCCGGCCATTGGTACAGCTCGCGCAGGTAGTTCGAGAGGTTCGGGTAGTCCTCGATGCGGCGCAGGTTGCACTTGAAGTGGCCGTGATAGACGGCATCGAAGCGCACCAGGGTGGTAAATAGACGGATATCAGCCTCGGTAAGCCACTCGCCGGCCAGGTAGCGATGTTTGGCCAGGCGCGCCTCCATGCGATCCAGCGACTCGAACAGCGCCAGCACATGCTTTTCGTACACGGCCTGCTCGGTGGCAAAGCCCGACTTGTACACGCCGTTATTGATGTGGTCGTAGACATCGTCGTTGATGGCGTCGATGGTCTCGCGCAGGTCGGCCGGGTAGAAGTCCAGCCGGTTGCCAGTCAGGTCATCGAAGGCATCATTGAACATGCGCACCAGTTCGGCGGATTCGTTGTTGACGATGCGCCCTTCCCGCTTGTCCCACAGCGCCGGTACCGTCACCCGCCCCGTGTAACGGGGATCGGTCATGGTATAGAGCTCATGGTGAAAGTAGACACCGTTGACGGGATCGCCGCTCGAATCTTCCTGTCGGTCATAGGTCCAGCCCTGGTCAAGCATCAGGGGGCTGACGTAAGACATGCCGATAAGCGAGTCCAGCGACTTGAGGCGCCGCAGGATCAGGGTGCGATGCGCCCAGGGGCAGGCCAGGGAGACATAGAGGTGATAGCGCCCCGCCTCGGCGGGAAGTCCCCGCTGGCCCTCGGGTCCGGCACCGCCGTCGGCCGTGACCCAGTCACGCAGCTTGGCCGACTCCCTGACGAATTCGCCGCCATGCTTCTTGGTGTCGTACCACTGGTCTTGCCACTTGCCGTCGATCAAAAGGCCCATGATGGACTCCCGGTCAGAGATTGCGTCTGCCCTAAGATTAAGCCAATTTTCTCGATGCTCAAGTGCAGTTTTTGGCCTCATAAATACGACTAAATCGAATGATTCATCGCTTTTTCCTCGGGACACTCGCTGGCAACCGCACCATGCAGCGCTTCGGCCATGGCATGGGTCGCCGGCCCGGCACGATCCCGGTCACGAAATATCAATTGTATGGGAATTTCCCGCACGCCCCCGGCAGCCAATGGCAGGGCCTTTACCTTGCCCACCTCCATATCCGCTGCGATGCGGGTGTCCGGCAACCAGGCAAAACCGAGGCCCCGACGCACCATGTCGATCGAGGTTTCCAGATGGCTGACGGTCCAGCGCTGCTCGGCCTTGAGCCAGCCGGCGTCCATCGACTGGCGCAGCGCCGAGTCACGCACCACCACCTGCCGATGGCGCAGCAGGTCGCGCAGGTCGAGCTGTCGATTCAGCAGATGCAGCGGATGTTCAGGGTGGGCCACAGCAATGAAGCGCACCTGAGCCAGCAGCTCGCCAAGAAACCCCTGCGCAGCGAGGCCGGAAATCACCAGGTCCGCGCGGCCATCGTAGAGCATCTCGATGCCCCCATTGAGCACCGTCTCATGCAGCTGCACCCGCACATGGGGATAAGCGGCAGAGAAGCGTCGCAGCGCCACTGCCAGCGCCTGGGGAGGAAATATCTGGTCGACGGCCAGCACCACTTCCGCCTCGAGCCCTTCCGACAACCGCCCTGCCACATCCTCCAACGCCTCGGCGCTCTCGATCAGCTGCCGCGCCCGACGCAGCAGCATCTCACCGGCTTCGGTGAGCCTCACTTGCCGCCCAACGGGCTCCAGCACCTGCACACCGAGCTGCTGCTCCAGCTTGTGTACCGCATGATTGAGCGTCGACGGACTCTTGTGCACCACTTCGGCAGCTCGTGCAAAACCGCCATGGTCCACCACTGCCGCCAGCATCTGCCATTGGGCCAGGGTGACGCGGGACATTTTCGATTTCCTCGAATGAATATTGCAAAACTATGCGCTTAAGTTTCGAAAATTACGCCCTAGAATGCCAGCTATATCCCCGACATTGGAGCCACTCTCATGGCCGCCACTCTCAAGACCCGCCGTATCGCCAACCTGATGCGCAGCCAGCCCAGCCAGGACGGCGACGGGGTCAAGATCCAGCGCATCCACGAGTTCGGTGGCGGCCTGGACCCCTTCCTGATGCTCGATGAACTGGGGTCCGACAGCCCCGATGACTATATCGGCGGCTTCCCGCCCCATCCCCATCGCGGCATCCAGACCCTGACCTATATCCTCCATGGCGGACTCACCCACGAGGATCATCTCGACCATGTGAGCACCATTCGCGCCGGCGACGCCCAGTGGATGCACACCGGGCGGGGTATCGTGCACTCTGAAATGCCCCTGACCGACAGCCAGGGCCTTCACGGCTTCCAGCTCTGGCTCAATCTCGCCGCCAGGGACAAGCTCAGCCCAGCCACCTACCGCGACATTCGCGGTGACGAAATGCCGCATCTCCAGGGCGACCGGGCAGAGCTGATTGCGCTGGGTGGCCACTGGCAGAACGAAGGTGGGGACACCGTGGAAGGACCGCTGGATGCACTGGCAGGCAAGGGTGCCGTGGGTCACGCCCGGCTCGCCGCCGGTGGCACGCTGAACCTGATCATGGCCGACGAAACTCTCGCGGTCTATGTCTTCGAGGGTGAGCTCATGATCGACGGACAGGCCGTCGAGGCAGGACAACTGGCACGTCTCGGCGAGGGGCAACGACTGACGCTGCACAGCCAGGATGGCGCCCAGTGCCTGATTCTAGCCGGCACGCCCCACCGCGAGCCCATCGTGCACTATGGCCCCTTCGTGATGAACCACCCTCGCGAGATCGAGCAGGCCCTGGCGGACTATCGCAACGGCACCTTCACCGCCACCTGATGCCGCGAGGCTCATCGGCTTTATCCCTCACTCCAGTACAGCTGCCCGAGAGAGGGGTTGTCTTTTCTGGCCCGTTGCCGTTCAATGGAAACATTGAGGAACGGTGTTCGAAAATGGTGACATGACCCGGAGAGGATCAGCAGTTCTCCCGGGGCACCCCTAGCTGTATATTTCTACAGTCTAGGAATGCCATATATCATGGGTTAAGGTTCCCATGCCTTTTTATATTCATGTCACTTATTTATATGGCCAAACACCATGTTGCGAATCCTTCATTCGCTGCCCCGCACGCATAAGTTATTACTGTTACCCGTTGCCACCATGGTCACAGTGCTGGGCGCACACAAGATTGTCACTCTCGTCGAGAACACCCAGCGCCAGGGTCAGATACCCGAAACCGTACTCTATCCCCTGGCGCCCGAAACCCAACCCGGCCTCCCTTCTCTCAGCAGCGACCGCTACTCGGTAGCCGATGCCATCGAGGTCGCGACCCAGGCCATCGACGCCACCCGCGGCTATATCCCCCTTTCCCAGTTGAAGCCCACCGAGATCATCGATCTCAACGGTGCCGCAGTGGCCGGCATCGCCCAAGCCCAGGACGCTCCCGAACTTCTTGCCTCGCCATCGATGATCGAGATGGACGAGACGGTCGCCGCCACCGAGCAGGAAGCCCCCAGCGTCGAACTGGTTACCGCCCTGGACTCCGGCGCACTGCACATGGCCATGGTCATCGGCACCCTGGCCAGCGGCATGCTGGACGATACCTATACCGATGACGAAGCGCTGGCCGCCGACGCCACCTCCTACGAGGACTACGACGACGCGGAGCTGGCGTTCTTCGAGGATGGCCCCATCGTCTTCGAGCACGAGATAGCCGCCGACGAGCCCTTCGTGCCCGAGTGGCGGACCTATACCGTGCAGCAGGGCGACACCTTCGCCGTGCTGGCCCAGAATGAGCTGGGCCTCGGCTATAGCGAGGCAATCCGCCTGCTGGAAAGCCTGCCGGACCAGCGGGTCCTGACCCATTGGCGAGTCGGCAACACCTTCGAGTATCAGCTCGACGAGCAGGACCGGCTGCAGACCATGCGCGTCATGCGCAATGCACGCGAAGGCTTCCTGCTGGAGCGCGAGGACGACGGCTTCGATGTCGCCACCATCGAGCGTGCCGGCGAAGCCACGCAGCGCCTGTTCGCCGGTAGCGTCAGCGGCAGCTTTGCCCGCTCCGCCCAGGCCACCGGCCTCTCCAGCACCGAAGTCGCCCAGATTTCACGACTGCTGGAAAAGAAGCTCGACTTCCGGCGCGACACCCGCCGCGGTGACGAGTTCCAGGTATTGATGGAGTCCGACATCATCGACGGTGCCAGCTTCGACTCCCGCATACTGGCGATCCAGTATGAGGCGCCCGCATGGACCTCACCCTGGTTCGCAACAGTGCCGACAACAATTACTATACGCCCGACGGCCAGAGCCTCGATCCCGCCTTCAGCCGCTACCCCTTCGAGGGCAGCTATCGCATGAGTTCCGGCTTCAACCCGCGCCGCACTCACCCGGTCACCGGGCGGGTCAGCCCCCACCGGGGCACCGACTGGGCCATGCCGGTGGGCACACCGATCCAGGCGCCGGCCGACGGCCGCGTCGAGAAGGTCGGCAACCATCCGGTGGCAGGGCGCTACCTGGTGGTTCGCCATGACAACGGCTACCGTACCCGCTACCTACACCTGTCGCGCCCGCTGGTCAGCCGTGGCGACCGGGTGACGATGGGCGAGCGCATCGCGCTGTCGGGCAATACCGGCCGCAGCACCGGTCCTCACCTGCACTATGAAGTCATCGTCAACAACAGCGCCGTCGACGCCATGAAGGTGGAATTGCCGGAAAGCCAGAGCCTCGAGGGAGAACGGCTGATGGCCTTCCAGCAGGAAGCCGAACCGCTGCTGGCCGTCCTGCGCTCCGGTGAGACCGGTACCGTGGTGGCACAGGCATCGGATAGCGACGCCGACTGAAGCGACACGCCTTCGCCCTACCCGACGCCCCGCCAATCGGCGGGGCGTCGGTTCGTTCAGGATAGCCCTGACTGACCAGAACGGGCGCTGAGTCAGGGCCCCTTCCGGAGACGCTGCTTGTCCTCGTCCTATTCGCGCAACCCCATCCCGACCCCTCCCCCCGCAGGCAATCGCCTGGGCGCCTTCTTCGGCGTATTCCGCTACAGCCGACGGGCGCTGGCCCTGGTGTGGCAGACTTCACGCCCGCTCACGGTGGGCCTGGCCGTCTGCACCCTGGTGGCCGGGATCCTGCCCGCCGTCGCCGCCTGGATCGGCCAGCTCATCGTCGACTCGGTCGTCGACGCCATGGCCCATCACCGCGAAACCGGCGACGTCGAATGGTGGCCGGTGCTGCGCTATGTCCTGGCGGAAGCCGGTGTCATTGCCGCCATCGCCATGGCCCAGCGCGGGCTCTCGGGCCAGCAGTCGCTGCTTCGCGCCCTGCTCGGCCAGAAGGTCAACGTGATGATCCTGGAGAAGGCGGGCACCCTGTCGCTTGCCCAGTTCGAGGATTCCGAGTTCTACGACAAGCTGACCCGCGCTAGGCGCGAGGCGTCGATTCGTCCTCTCGGCCTGGTCAACAAGACCTTTTCACTGATGCAGAACGCCATCTCCCTGGCGAGTTTCGGCGTGCTGCTGGTGCAGTTCTCGCCCTGGGCGATCCTGATCCTGATGGTCGGCGCCCTGCCGGTCTTCGCCTCGGAGGCCAAGTTTTCCGGCGACGCCTTCCGGCTGTTCCGCTGGCGTTCGCCCCAGACCCGCATGCAGATGTACCTGGAGACAGTGCTGGCACGGGAGGACAGCATCAAGGAGGTCAAACTCTTCGGCCTCGAACCGCTGCTGCTCTCGCGCTACCGCACCATTTTCGACACGCTCTACGGCGAGGACCGGCGGCTGACGATACGCCGGGAGACCTGGGGCTTCCTGCTCGGCCTGCTGGGCACGGCCGCCTTCTACGGCGCCTACGCCTGGGTGGTGGTGGAAACCGTCACCGGCCAGCTCACCCTGGGTGAAATGACCATGTACCTGATGGTCTTCAAGCAGGGCCAGGCGGCGCTTTCGGCGAGCCTCACCTCGATCAGCGGCATGTACGAGGACAACCTCTACCTCTCGAACCTCTACGAGTACCTGGAGCAGCCGGTGGCAGCCGAGCGCGGCCACCTCACCGAGGGCGCGAACCCCGGCGACGGCATCCGCTTCGAGGGCGTCAGCTTCACCTACCCCGGCGCGACAAGCCGGCCTTGAAGCGTATCTCGCTACACGTCGGGCCCGGCGGCAGCCTGGCTCTGGTCGGCGCCAACGGTTCCGGCAAGACGACCCTGATCAAGCTGCTGACCCGACTCTACGAACCCAGCGAAGGACGAATCCTGCTTGACGGCAGCGACCTGCGCGACTGGGACGTCCAGACCCTGCGCCGGCGCATCGGCGTGATCTTCCAGGACTTCGTTCGCTACCAGATGAAGGTCGGCGAGAACCTGGGGGCAGGCGACGTGGCCTCCTTCGAGGACGAGGCCCGCTGGGAACAGGCGGCCCGACGCGGCCTTGCCGAGGGGTTCATCAATGAGATGCCGGGGGGATACCACACCCAGCTCGGACGCTGGTTCAAGGGCGGCCAGGAGCTCTCCGGGGGCCAGTGGCAGAAGATCGCCCTGTCCCGGGCCTATATGCGCGAGAGCGCCGACATCCTGGTGCTGGACGAACCCACCGCCGCCATGGATGCCGCCGCCGAGGCCGCCGTCTACGACGACTTCCGCGAGCACAGCCGGGACAAGATGACCATCCTCATCTCCCACCGCTTCTCCACCGTACGCGCCGCGGACCACATCCTGGTCATCGACGGTGGTGAGATCATCGAGCAGGGTGACCACGAAAGCCTGATGGCCGCCAACGGCCGCTATGCCCGCCTCTTCCGCCTGCAGGCCAAGGGGTATCGCTGAAACGCGCCTCTGCTGCCCCTCACGTCGCTACAGCGACAGCGGCCGATCCAGGGCGCGCAGCAGGGCATCGTCGCGCTCGTAGATGTCCGGGCGAAAGGCCAGCTGGCCATCTTCGGCCGGATGCACGGTCCAGTAGTGCAGGATGACCGGCATGCGTTCGGCGAGCGAGACGTTACGCGTCCCGCCACGCTCGATCTGTGCGCGCACATCGTAGCCACTGCGGGTGTCGTCAAGCAGCAGCTGGGCGAACTCGTCGATATTCTCTACCCGAATGCAACCGGAACTGGCCGCTCGCTGCTCCCGGGCGAAGAGCCCCTGCGACGGCGTATCGTGCAGGTAGACCATATGGTCATTGGGAAAGCGCACCACCAGCTCCCCCAGGGCATTATGCGGCCCCGGACTCTGCCGCAGCACCACATTGCCCGGCCGCGACCAGTCGATCTCCCAGGGATCCAGCGGCGCGCCCGAAGGGCTGAGCACCTGTATCCGTTCCCGCCACAGGTAGCCCAGGTCACGACGCACCGCGGGCAGCACATCCTCGCGCAGGATGGTCGGGGGAATCGTCCAGGTCGGGTTGACGGTCAGGTGGGTGATCTCGGAGCGCAGCGACGGTGTACGCCGGTAAGGGCGCCCCACCACGATCCGCGAACGCCAGATTTCCCCATTGGGGCGGAAGTAGCTGAGCCGATAGCCGGCGATATCCACCAGCACGAAGGATTCCGGCAAGCCATGCAGCAGCCAGCGGGCACGCTCCATGTTGAGGCGAATCTGATCGATGCGATCCTCCACCGGCACGTTCAGGGCGGCCAGGGTCTGGGGACCGACGATACCGTCAACCTCCAGCAGATGGCGCCGTTGAAAGCGCCGGACGGCCGCTTCGAGCCGCTCGTCATAGTGTCGCGGATCCGGCCCATTGAGTAAGGCCCCCGGGAAGGCCTCGATGGCGGCGGCCATGAGCTCAACTTCACCCATGATGGCCAGGCGCTCCCGCAGCAGCACGACATCGTCATCGCTATCGCCCGGCCGCAGCGCCCGCTGCCGAGAGGGCAGGCTCTCCCACCCACCAATCGTTCGAGGACCCGATACCGGGCCAGTCCGGCGCGAAGTCGCTCATAGGGTGCGTAGGCGGGACGCGCCTCGCAAAGGCCTGCTCGAAGCGCTGGGAATCCACCGCCCGGGAGATGGCCGCCGAGTCCAGCTCGACAGCCGCGATGGGGATTTCCCAGTCGGGATCAATACTGCGTGGATCCACCTTGCCCCGCTGCAGATGCTTGAGTGCCGTCAGCAGCACCTGGCTGGCATGCAGGTCGAACCGTGCCTGTCTCTCGTTACCCCCATCGTTACCCCCATCGCTATCCCCTTCGGCATAGGCCTGGCGATGGGCAGCCACGAGGCCATCGGCCTGGTAGTCCTGGGGCGTCAGACCATCGGTTTCCAGCGTATGCAGCGCCGCGGCAAATGCCGCCACCGTCTCGCCGTCCTGCCAGGCCAGGCGATGGCTGCGAGCGTCATAGAAGGCCTGTAGGCCATCTCCTTTGTCTTCGACCAGGCGGGCGATGACTTGCGAGACATCACCGCCCCCCTCCCTGCCGGTCGCCGACGCCTCGTCCTGATTGCCCCCCGCCATTCCCGACACAAGCGCCAATACAAACCCGATCGTGACAAATACCCGCATGATGAACCCCTGATCCGTTGATAGACGCCCTGGCCTTCCTGGCCCATATCTTCATAATAGTGCCTTTATCCGGAGCCCACGGATGCTGGCTCCGTACCCTCTGCCCGGGTCATGTCGCCAATGGCACTGCGCGACACGACCTGATGAGTTGCATACAGGCTTGCCATGACTCGACACTCCAAGCTATCACGACTCTCCAGCACCGCGCTTGCCACCCTGCTTTTCGCCGCCCCCATCGCTCAGGCCGGTGATTTTCTCACCCAGGCCCTGGTCTCCAGCCCGCAGCATGGCACCTCCCTCGATGCCACCCTGACCCGTCTGGCGCCAGACGCCGATCCACAGGTGCTTCGCCTCGCCGCCAATGCCCTGGCCTGCGCCGAACCGGATGCCGAGCGCCTGGCGGTGATCGATTTCTCCCGCCCCTCGACGGAGCCGCGCCTATGGGTCTTTGACCTCGCCGAGTCGCGACTGTTGTTCGAAGAACTGGTTTCTCACGGCCAGGGTACGGGAGATGCCATGGCCGAGGTCTTTTCCAATGTCTACGGCAGCCACCAGTCGAGCCTTGGCCTGTTTCGCACCATGAACAGCTACTACGGCCGCAACGGTTATTCGCTGCGCCTGGAAGGCCTCGAGGAAGGCATCAATGACCTCGCCTACCAGCGAGCCATCGTTATCCACGGCGCCGACTACGTCAGCGAGGCCTTCATCGAGAAGACCGGCCGGCTGGGGCGCAGCCAGGGCTGTCCCGCCGTACGCCAGGAAGTCACCTACCCGTTGATCGACAGCATCAAGGAAGACCAGTACCTCTTCGCCTACTACCCCGACTCGGAGTGGCTGGAAAACTCCGCCTTCCTGGCCTGCCAGCGTGACGGCCAGCAGCTGGCCATGAACTGACCCATGACCCGGGCACTCGGTGGCAGCACCTCACGACCGCCATCGAGTGCCTCGAGTGCCAACAGCACCATCACGGGGCATGCGCCTTGCGCACTGCACCATCGTTTCTCTCCGACAACCCCACTCGCCGCTACCGCAAGGCCGTCGATTTCTATCAAGAGACTGAAATATAAAATAAAACAGAATAGTGGCAAGCTGATTGCTTGATGCAAATCAAAGAGTGGTAGGCGTGGACCAGGCTCTCCGGAGTACGAGTGCGTCGAACCTGCCCTTCAACGCTGAAGGACTCGTTCTCCGTAATCGCTACCCATCAAGCGTGAGGCCTGACCCATGGAAATCCTCAACAAGGCCAACAGGATTCGCCTGTTGAACTTCAGCACCCCGCAGATGCGGGCCTTCCACTTCTCGTGGTTCGCCTTCCATATCTGTTTCTTCGGCTGGTTCGGTATCGCCCCGTTGATGGCAGTGGTCCGAGAAGACCTCTCCCTCACCCAGACCCAGATCGGCAACACCATCATCGCCTCGGTACTAATCACCGTGATCGTGCGCCTGCTGATCGGCGTGCTCTGCGACCGTATCGGGCCACGCAAGGCCTACTCCGGCCTGCTGATCCTGGGCTCGATCCCTGTCATGGGTATCGGCTTCGCCAACAGTTTCGAGACCTTCCTGCTGGCACGCCTGGCGATCGGTGCCATCGGCGCCTCCTTCGTCATCACCCAGTACCACACCACCATGATGTTCGCGCCCAACGTGGTTGGCACCGCCAACGCCACCAGCGCCGGTTGGGGCAACCTGGGAGGCGGCACCACCCAGATCGTGATGCCGCTGATCTTCTCGGGCCTGCTGATGCTGGGTGTCAGTGAAACACTGGCTGGCGCCTGGCCATGGTGGTGCCCGGCATCGTGCTGTTCATCACCGGCATCTGCTATTACCGCTATACCCAGGATGCACCCAACGGCAACTTCGAGGACCTGCGCGCCCGGGGGGAGCTTCCCCAGGCCAACGGCGACAGCGGTGCCGGCCAGACCTTCCTGGCGGCCGCCAAGGACATTCGCGTCTGGGCCCTGTTCGTGGTCTATGCCATCTGCTTCGGCGTGGAGCTGACCATCAACAACATCGCCGCCATCTACTTCTTCGACCACTTCGACCTGACTCTGGCCACCGCCGGGATGATTGCCGGTCTGTTCGGGCTGATGAATATCTTCGCCCGCACCATGGGCGGCATCTTCTCGGACCTCTTCGCCAAGCAGGGGGGGCTGAAGGGCCGAGTCCGCTGGCTGTTCATCGCGCTGGTGTGCGAAGGCATCGCCCTGGTCGCCTTCTCGCAGATGCACGTGCTCTCCTACGCTATCGGCATCATGTTGGTGTTCAGCCTCTTCGTGCAGATGGCCGAGGGTGCGACCTACGGCGTGGTGCCCTTCATCAACAAGAAGGCCCTGGGGGCCGTGGCCGGCATCGTCGCGCCGGCGGCAACGTGGGCGCCGTGGCAGCCGCCTTCCTCTTTCGCTCGGAATCCATCACCTACCAGCAGGGACTGTTCTACCTCGGCCTGACCGTGCTGGTGCTGGCCTCCTGCGCCCTGCTGGTGCGCTTCTCCCCGGAGACCGAAGCCGAAGAGGCAGCCGCGTACCAGGATGCCGTGGGCGAAGACACTGGAGCCGGCGCCCTATCACTGCGCTGACCCATGGCACCACACAGCTGGGGATTCGCCCCGTCCGACCGCCGCTCCCTGGAGCGGCGGTTTTCGTCTACCCCCCAAGGCGCGTGATCTGCCCGGCAAAGAATTGGCGCGGATATTGCTTTTCAAAGACAAAGACGTGGCCCGGTCAGGGCGCCGATCAGAGGAGTACCCTGTCAATGACACCTGCAGAAGACCTGTTGCTGGCAGCCAAGCGCTGCGAAATCGACGACCTGCTTCACCTCGCCACGATCTGCGAACTCGTGGGGGATATCAGCCACTTCATCCATGTGCTGCAGAAGGAGCGGGGGGCATCGAACATCTACCTCGCCTCCCGGGGGGAGCGCTTCGCCGACCGGCGCCGGGAGCATGTGCAGGATTGCCGCGCCATGGAACAGGCGATGCGACAGCGCCTGGATATCCTGGGCAAGAGCGGGGGGCGTCTTGCCACCAGCGCCCGGCTATTGAGCCGGATCGCCCATGTCTGGCACGGTCTCGACCGGCTGGATGAACTGAGGCGCGAGATCGAGACCTTGCAGATCCCAACCGACGAGGCAACCGTGCTCTTCAATCGCCTGATCAGTGGCCTGCTGTCGGTGGTCTTCGACGCCGCCGATACCGCCAGGGATCCGGATATCACTCTCGCCCTGGTGGCCATCTTCCATCTGATGCAGGGCAAGGAGCTGGCAGGCCAGGAGCGCGCCTGCGGGGCCGCCGGTTTTACCGCAACAGGCTTCGACGAAGCCCATCGACAGCTGCTGCAGCAGTTGATCGAGGCCCAGCAGCGCTGCTTTGACACCTTCCTGGAGTTTGCCACGCCGCAGGCACGTCAACACTGGGAGCAAGAGATGCCCAGTCGCACTCTGGCCGGTATCCACCAGCTACGCGAAATGGCCTGTCGCAGCGATCCGCTGACGGAGCCCGCCAGCTCATTGGGTGAAACCTGGTACGAACTGGCGACGCGTCGCATCGATGCCATCAAGGAGGTCGAGGACTATCTGAACCGGGAGCTGGCGACGCTGTGTCAGGAGAAGGTCATCGCCACCCGCGATGCCATTGCCAACCCGGCAAACCTCTATGCCGAACTGGCGACAGGTACCCCCTCGTCCGCCTGCCAGCAGTTGGTGGAGCTCTTCGATGGCAACGCCTCCCAGGAGCTGGGTGAATTGACCGCCCAAATCATGGACTCACCCCTGAATCGCTCACTCATCGACCTGATGCGCGCCCAGGCGGGCCGCCTCCAGGGTATCAGCGACGACCTGGAGAGCACTCGCAAGGCACTACGCAAGCGCAAGCTGGTGGAGCGCGCCAAGGGCTTGATCATGGCCAGCCAGCAGATGACGGAAGAGGAGGCCTATCGCTTCCTGCGCAAGTCCTCCATGGACCAGGGCAAGAGCATGAGCGAGCTCGCCACGACCATACTCGGGCTTTCCGACATCCTGCAGAAACAGCCCTGACACTCGGCACGCCGCTGGTGCAGCAGGGCACTGCTACGCACCGTTTACGCCCCATGCCATCGGGCGTTCGAATTGATATTAGTCACAATAAAAAAATATATAATTGATATTAAAGATAAAAACACAAGATAACCAAGCAATGGCACTGCACATGCAAAACCAGTCTGCCCGCTGAGTCAACGACGGTTCAGCCCCTTCGAGCAACACCTCGATTCCGGACAACGGCGTCTGCGTCGATTCCCGTCACCACACGGAGAATCCCCGCAGGCGCCGTTTTTTTGTTTCATGTTGGGAGCCATAGCCATGGACAAGATAAACAAGGGTTATTCACCTCAGCGCCGCCGCTTCCTCAAGGGGACTGCCGCCGTCGTCGGCGGCTCGGCTCTACTCACGGCCCTGCCGGGAAGCTGGGCCTTTGCCGCCGGCAAGCCGGAGACCACCTCGGCCAAGCTCGGCTTCATCGCGCTGACCGATGCGGCACCGCTGTTCGTCGCCGACGAGAAGGGGTTCTTCGCCAAGCACGGCATGACCGATGTGGAGGTGCTCAAGCAGTCCTCCTGGGGCACCACCCGGGACAACCTGGTACTCGGCTCACAGCGCAACGGCATCGACGGTGCCCATATCCTCACCCCGATGCCCTACCTGATGGCCGCCGGGGCCATTACCCCCAACAACCAGCCGGTGCCGATGAGCATCCTGGCGCGCCTCAACCTCAACGGCCAGTGCATCTCGGTGGGCCGCGACTATGCCGACCTCGAGGTGCAGCTCGACACCCATGAATTCGGCCAGGCACTGGCCGAGAAGCGCGCCGGCGGCGATGAGGTGCGCGCAGCGGAGACCTTCCCCGGCGGCACTCACGACATGTGGATCCGCTACTGGATGGCCGCCGGCGGTATCGACCCCAATCGCGATGTGTCGACCATTACCATTCCCCCCGCGCAGATGGTTGCCAACATGCGCGTCGGCAGCATGGATGCTTTCTGCGTCTGCGAGCCATGGAATCACCAGCTGGTCAATCAGGCATCGGCTATACCGCCAATACCACCGGCGAGCTTTGGAACGACCACCCGGAAAAAGCCTTCGCCATGCGCAGTGACTACGTGGAGGCCAACCCCAATGCAACCCGCGCGCTGCTGATGGCGATCATGGAGGCACAGATGTGGTGCGAGGATCCGGCCAACCACGACGAGATGGCCCAGATCTGTTCTCGTCGCCGCTGGATTCATGCTCCCTACGACGACCTCATCGACCGCATCCAGGGCAACTTCGATTACGGCACCGGCCGCGTGGTCGAGAACCACCCGCAGATGATGCGCTACTGGGACAAGCACGCCTCCTACCCCTACAAGAGCCATGATCTCTGGTTCCTGACCGAGAACAAGCGTTGGGGGTACCTGCCGCAGGACTACGACAGCCTGGCGCTGATCGAACAGGTGAACCGCGAGGATCTATGGCGCCAAGCCGCCGATCGCCTCGGCGTAGCATCGACCGATATTCCCGACTCGACTTCACGCGGCATCGAGACCTTCTTCGACGGCAAGGTCTTCGATCCCGAGGACCCGCAGGCCTATCTCGACAGCCTCGAGATCAAGCGTCTCGCCTGACAGCGGCCTCCATTACTCCGATTCCACACTCCGGGAGAATCGCCATGAGCGTTTCACAGCGTGCCGATAGCGTGACTCAGCCGGCTCAGGCCAGCTGGGTGCCGCAGCTACAGAACCTGAAGGATGGTCTCGTGCAGAGGGTGTTTCCTCCCCTGCTGATCCTCGCCCTGCTCGGCGGGATCTGGGAGCTGCTCTGCTCGTCACCGACAGCGGCCCTGCCGCCGCCCTCCCAGGTCATCACCGATACCTGGAGCCTGATCGTCAATCCCTTCTACGACCACGGCGGCAATGACAAGGGCATGGCTGGCAGATACTCGCCAGCCTCGAGCGGGTGGCCTACGGCTACGCGCTGGCAGTGGTCGCAGGAATCAGCCTGGGCGTGCTGGTCGGCCAGTCCACCTGGGCGCTACGCGGGCTTGACCCGGTCTTCCAGGTGCTGCGTACCGTGCCGCCGCTGGCCTGGCTGCCGATCTCGCTGGCCGGTTTCCAGGACAGCGCCCCGTCAGCCATCTTCGTCATCTTCATCACCGCGATCTGGCCGATCATCATCAACACCTCGGTAGGGGTACGTAACATCCCGGAGGACTACCGCAACGTCGCCCGGGTGCTGCGCCTCAACGGCTACGAGTACTTCACCCGCATCATGCTGCCCGCCGCCGCCCCCTATATCTTCTCCGGGCTGCGGATCGGTGTGGGCCTCTCGTGGCTCGCCATCGTCGCCGCCGAGATGCTGATCGGAGGCGTGGGCATCGGCTTCTTCATCTGGGACGCCTGGAATGCCTCGATGATCAGCGACATCGTCCTCGCCCTGATCTATGTCGCATCGTCGGCTTCATCCTCGACCGCATGGTCGCCTATGTGGGTAACCGCGTAACCCGCGGCACCAGCAAGGGCTGACAGGAGACTCCCCATGACTGCACGTTATCTGAGCATCGAAAAGGTCGACATGACCTTCACCCGGGATGGCGTCGACAGCCAGGTGCTGAAGGACATCAACCTGAGCGTCGAGCGCGGCGAGTACATCTCGATCATCGGCCACTCGGGCTGCGGCAAGTCCACCTTGCTGAACATCGTTGCCGGGCTGATCAACGCCACATCCGGCGCGGTGATCCTCGATGGCAAGGAGGTCAACGACCCGGGGCCGGATCGCAGCGTGGTATTCCAGAACCACTCTCTGCTGCCCTGGCTGACCGTCTTTGAAAACGTGGCGCTGGCGGTCAACAAGACCTTTGCCCGCAGCAAGAACAAGGCCGAACGCCACGAGTGGATCCTCAAGAACCTGGAGATGGTCGGCATGACCGCAGCGCTGGACAAGCGGCCCGAGGAGATCTCCGGCGGCATGAAGCAGCGCGTGGGCATTGCCCGGGCGCTGGCCATGGAACCCAAGGTACTACTGCTCGACGAGCCGTTCGGCGCCCTCGACGCCCTGACCCGCGCCCACCTGCAGGAGGAAGTGATGCGCATCCAGGAGGAACTGCACAACACCATCATCATGATTACCCACGACGTCGACGAGGCGGTGCTGCTGTCCGACCGCATCGTGATGATGACCAACGGCCCTTCGGCCAAGATCGGGGAGATCCTTGCCATCGACCTGCCAAGGCCACGCAATCGCATCACCCTGGCCGATGACCCACGCTACAACCACTACCGCCAGGAGGTACTGCGCTTTCTCTACGAGAAACAGCGCAAGGTGGAGAGTCTCGCCGAGCGCCGCGAAAAGCCCGTCATCACCGGCGCTGCCAAGGCCCGGGCCTGACCTCATCGGCTGCAGGCAACCTTCGACCTACCGCCACCTTCGCGTGGCGGTAGGTCGTTTGGCAACACCAGAAGATCGCCCTGAGGCGACTCGCCCCACCACCGGGCAGTAGGCTCACCTTGCCGATGCCATGGTGAGCACGGCCGTTGCTGATCCTGTGAATGGTAGACAACCACGAACATCGGCGTAGCCTGGAACGTCCCCTTCACAATTAAGGATCTCGCATGACGCTCGCAACAGGTGACAAGATTCCCGATATCACGATCAAGACCAATGGCCCGGACGGCCCTCAGGACATTTCCACCGGTGAGCTGTTTGCCGGCAAGCGGGTGGTGCTGTTCGCAGTGCCGGGCGCTTTCACGCCCGGATGCTCCAACACCCACATGCCCGCCTTCGTGATCAATGCCGATGAGATCCTCGCCAAGGGGGTCGACACCATCGCCTGCATGGCGGTCAACGACGCCTTCGTGATGGATGCCTGGCAGCAGGATCAGAATGCCCAGGCCTTCACCATGCTTGCCGACGGTAACGCCGATTTCACCAAGGCCATCGGTACCGAGCTGGATGCCAGCGGTGGCGGCATGGGCATGCGCAGCAAGCGCTTCGCCCTGATCGCCAATGACGGCGTTGTCGAGTACATCGGCATCGACGCCAAGGGCGTCGAGAAAAGCAGTGCCGAAACGGTGCTGGCTCAACTCTAACGTCAGTGCACCATATTGCCCCCTGCGGAAATTCCGTATACGCGTAACACAGGGGCAAAGAGCCACCTGCCTGGTGGCTCTTCCCGATTGAGCCGTTTCTTCCTGTCGCCGGCCCAAGCGCGAGACGGCGACATGCCACCACTCCCTCGACTATCCTTGCCCCTAGGATGAAGCGCTTTACCGCCCCTTCCCCAGCGCTGTTCCAAGGAGTATTGCCAGTGGCAGATGCAAACAAGGTAACCGCCTTCTACGATGAGCGAGTCCTGGCACATCACCCGGATTCCGACGCCCCCTTCCTGCCGGGGCGCATGGATCGGCGTATACGCGAGCTACTGTCGGCGCTGAAGGTTCCCTGGGTCTATCCGGAACATGCCGGACGACTGACCGCCATTCGACAGTTGCTCGAACTCGAACCGGTCCCCGGCCTGTCATTCGAAAGTGGCGGGCCCGCCACCCGCGAACAGCTGGGGCGAGTTCACACCAGCTCGTATCTGGACCATGTCTTCGAGCTGCGCGGCCACAATGCCTGGCTCGACGTGGACACCACCGCCGTTTCTCCCGGCAGCGTCGAGGCGGCAGAAGTCGCTGCAGGCACTACCATCGCCGCGGTGGAAGCCGTCATGCAGGGCCGAACCCAGAGCGCCTTCGCCCTGGTCCGGCCGCCCGGCCACCACGCCGAACCCGTCCGCGCGCGTGGCTTCTGCCTGTTCAACAACGTGGCCGTTGCGGCGGCACATGCCAGGGCCGAACTCGGCTGCGAGCGCGTGCTGATCGTCGACTGGGACGCCCATCATGCCAACGGCACCCAGGACATCTTCTGGGCAGACCCCGACGTGATGCTCTTCGACATCCACCGGGCGTCCCCCTTCTACCCCGGTACCGGCAAGCTCGAAGACGTCGGCGTGGGGCTGGGAGAGGGCACCACCATCAATGTCCCGATGCCGGCCGGGGCCGGTGACCGGGCCTATCTCAAGGCCTTCGAGGATATTCTGGTGCCCGCCGCCGACTCCTTCCAGCCGGACCTGATCCTGGTGTCGGTCGGCTTCGATCCGCATCCTTTCGACCTGGCGCTCAATGTCTCCTACGAGGGCTTCGCGTCAATGACGCGCATGCTGCAGGACCTGGCCCGGAAACACTGTGACAGCAGGCTGGTCTTCGTGCTGGAAGGGGGGTATCACCTGCTCTCTCTGTCCCGGGGAGTCAGAACCGTGCTGGCTGTGCTGGCGGGCGCCGAGGCCCCCGAACCCGGCCTCACTGGCCTGGCGGAAGTCGAAGCGGCAGCTGCCTTTCATCGGCCCGCCTTTTCAGCGCAGGAATAGGGTTGAAGCGGGCAACAGCTTACCCGCTACAATGTTGATGTAATGACGATATTGACAGCAACCGGGAGGAAGCAACGATGGAAGGGATGACCGCACGTGGAAGCTGCCTTTGCGGTGCCGTACAACTCGGCGTCGTCGCCCGCAAGCAGAACCTTGGTGCCTGCCACTGCAGCATGTGTCGTACCTGGAGCGGCGGCCCCATGCTGGCCCTGGAGTCGGTCAGCGAAGTCGAGATGGAAGGCGAAGAGAACATCACGGTCTACTCCTCTTCTGAGTGGGCCGAACGGGGGTTCTGCCAGCGCTGCGGCACCCATCTCTTCTACCGCCTGAAGACCGGCGATCACTATGCGATTCCGGTGGGTCTGGTCGACGACGGCGAGGCCTGGACCTTCGATACCCAGATCTTCATCGACCAGAAGCCCGACTACTACACCTTCGCCAACGAGACCCATAACATGACCGGGCAGGAAGTGTTCGATGCCTATCAGGGAAGTTAAGCGTAGAGGAATCATTGCATGCCACTTTCCATAGGCGACACCATCCCGGACGTCATCCTCAAGACAAACGGGCCGGAGGGCCCAGAAAATATCAGTACCGCCGAGCTATTCAGCGGCAAGCGTGTCGTTCTCTTCGCCGTACCCGGCGCCTTCACGCCGGGCTGCTCCAACACGCATATGCCGGGCTTCGTGGTGAAAGCCGACGACGTACTGGCACGTGGCGTTGATACCCTGGCCTGCCTCTCGGTCAACGATGCCTTCGTCATGGACGCCTGGCAGAAGGACCAGAATGCACAGGCCATCCTGATGCTGGCCGATGGCAACGCCGATTTCACCCGGGCGACAGGCCTGGAGAACGACCGCCGCGCTGCCGGCATGGGATTGCGCAGCCTGCGCTACGCACTGATTGCCGACGATGGGGTGGTGAAGTACATCGGTGTCGATACCGAACGTGGCGTGGTCGACAAGAGTAGTGTCGACGCAGTGTTGGCGAATCTCTAGCTTCGCGCACAACATGCAGCCGAGAGGGCATATGCCGCAAACCGAAAGTCACGACGAAGACTTGGACCTAGCCGAATTAGCAGCGGCGGCACAGACAGCGGATCCGGAATCCCAGCCCCTCCCGGCCACGCTGCTGCTGGTCGACAGCGATGCCGACAATCTCGCGCTCCTCGCTGACACCCTGCGATCGGAAGGCTGCCGCCTGTTGACCGCCGAGGGTGGTGGAGCCGCCCTGGCATTGATGAATGAGCAAGAGATCGACCTGGTCATGGCCAACGCGCGCATGCCCGACATGGGTGGCATCGACCTCTTGAACCGCATTCAACAGGGCTGGCCCCATTGCCTGCGCATCCTGCTCGACAGCCAGAGCGATTTGAATGCCATCGTGCGCGCCATCAACGAGGGGCACATCTACAGCTTCATCGGCATCCCCTGGAAAGCGGAAGAGCTATGCCTGACGCTGCGCCAGGCCCTCGCCCATCAGCAAACAGAGAGCGAACGGAAACGGCTGGAGACACTTACCCGGGAGCAGAACCGTGAGCTGAGCGAGCTCAACGCCAGCCTGGAACAGCGCGTCGAGGCACGCAGCCAGGAACTCGAGCAGATTTCCGCCATGCTGGACGCCGCCTACGAAGAGCTCGAGCGCAGCCAGGTCACTGCCATGCGCGTGTTCTCATCTCTGATCAACCTGAGGCTGCCCAGTCGCTTGCAGACCAATGCCCAGGTCGACGCCCTGGTCAGGGCATATTGCGCCGCTCATGACCTGGATGAGGAGCTGAAGCTCGACCTGCTGATGGCTGCAGCGCTCTATAACCTGGGAAGAGTGAGCTGGAACGACCACATGCTCACCACCCCCTCGCAGCGCCTCTTCGCCGAGGACCAGAAAACCTACCAGCTCTATCCCGAAATCGGTGAAAGCCTGCTGATGGCGCTGGATCACCTCAAGGCACTGCCCGAATCGTGCGTCATCACCGCGAGCGGTGGAACGGCGGGGGCTATCCCGACCAGCTGGAGCGGGAAGCCATCCCCTTCGGGGCTCGGCTGCTGGGCCTGGCCGTGGACTTCATTGAACTCCAACGCGGGATGATCCTGCCGAGCAAGCTGCCACGCCAGCAAGCCCTGGATCTGCTGCGCAAGTTCTCGGGACGTGTCTATGACCCGGAGCTGTGCGCCTCCTTCCTCAAGCTCTGCCTCGAACAAGCCCCCGACCTGGGAGTGATCGGGGAGCCAGTGATCTCCCTGGACAGCAGCAAGCTCCGGCCCGGGATGATTCTCGCCCAGGACCTTTACTCCGAGACGGGGATGCTGCTGTTGCACGAAGGCAAGGAGCTGACACCTGCCCTCATCGACAAGCTGCTCCACTTCGAGGAGGTCGAGGAGATCCGCTATTCCCTGCTGATCAAGAAGCCGGGAAGCGACGGCTGACGCCAGGACAACGTTGCCCGGCGACAGTAGCGCCAATCACCTGCCGGAACCGATACTCAAGCGATGCCTCCCCCCACCGCCGGGCGGGCCGAAAGGGCCATTCCGAAAAATTAACCTCAAGCCCTGCGCCCGCCTGCCGATTGTTAGTAGGAAGATCATGCCGATTCAGGCGTGGATGGTCCATAACGACAGGGAGTCGCTATGCAGGACAACGATGCCGGCCGCATGAGCCAATTGCTCTGCGACCTGAAGCAGGCCAATCCCCAGCTTCTGCAATCCGAGAAGCTGGCCGCCATCGGCCAATTGGCTGCCGGTGTGGCACACGAGATCAACAACCCCATCGGTTACGTGTTCTCCAATCTCAAGACACTGGCCGAATACGTGAATGACCTGCTGCGTATCATCGATGCCACTGACCAGGTCGACTCCCTGAAAGAGCTCCAGGCGCTAAAACAGAGCCTGGACTACGACTATATCCGCGACGATGCAAAAGCCCTGATCGCCGAATCCGAGGAGGGTATCGAGCGCGTCAAGTCCCTTATTACCGCCTTGAAGGATTTCTCCCATATCGAGGAGGACGACTTCGTCTTCGTCGACCTGCATCAGGGCCTCGACACGACACTGAACCTGGCCAACAACGAGCTGAAGTACAAGGCCGAGGTCATCAAGGAATACGCCATCCTGCCGCCCATCGAATGCCTGCCCTCCCAGATCAAGCAGGTAGCGCTCAACCTCCTGACCAATGCCTCCCAGGCCATCAAGGGCAACGGCGTTATTACCCTGCGTACCGGCCACGAAGGGGAGCGCGTCTGGTTCGAGGTTTCCGACACCGGTTGCGGCATCCCTCCCGAGCACCGGGACAGGCTCTTCGAGCCCTTCTTCACCACCAAGCCGATCGGCGAAGGTACCGGCCTGGGGCTGGCCCTCTCGTTCAGCATCGTGCAGAAGCACGGCGGCCAGATCGACATCCACAGTCAAGTCGGCCAAGGCAGTACGTTCCGGGTCTGGCTGCCGGTCAAGCAGCCCCACAGTATCGAGCAAGCGCAGGGGGTACCATGACTCTCGAAGCCGACCAGCCCCTTACCACTCCCGAACCGCCTCAGGTGCCTGAGGCGACGCTGCTGCTGGTGGACGATGAGCCCAACGTCCTCTCCGCCCTGAAACGCGTGCTCCGGGCTGAAAACTACCTTGTTCTGACCGCCAACAGTGGCGAGGCTGCACTGGCGATGATGGAGCAGGAAGCTGTCGATCTCGTGATTTCCGATTGCCTCATGCCCGGCATGGATGGTGCGGAGCTGTTGAGCCGGGTCCAGCGGGTCAGCCCAGATTGTATTCGTATCCTGCTGACCGGTCAGAGCGATATGAATGCCACGATCCGCGCCATCAACGAAGGCCATATCTACAGCTACATTGCCAAGCCCTGGGACGACCACAAGCTGCGCCTCACGCTTCGCCAGGCCTTAGCCCATCAGCTGGCGGAGCGCGAACAGAAACGCCTGGAAGCCTTGACCCTCCAGCAGAATCAGGAACTCATGGAGCTCAACGCCACGCTGGAGCAGCGTGTCGAGGCGCGTACCCAGGAACTCAAGCAGATCACCGACATGCTGGATAGTGCCTATGACGAGCTGAAGCACAGCTATGTCATGGCCACTCGCGTCTTTTCATCACTCATCACACAGCGCATGCCACGCCACCTGCACGCCAATGCCCAGATCGGTGACCTGATCCAGGCGTTTGCCGAAACTCATGAGCTGGAGGACGCACTCCGCCGCGACCTGCTCATGGCAGCCGCCTTGTACAACCTTGGCAAGCTGGCCTGGGATGACCGCATGCTGACGACACCTTCGGAGCGCCTCTTCGCCGAGGACCGCAAGGCCTATCGTCGCTATCCGGAAACCGGCGAAAGCCTGCTGATGTCGTTGGAACACCTCCAGGGGACCGCCCGGCTCATTCGCCATCACCGCGAACACTGGAACGGCGATGGTTACCCAAGTCGCCTCAAGGGCGAGGCCATCCCCTATGGGGCACGGCTGCTCGCGCTGGCCGTTGATTTCATCGAGCTTCAGCGGGGGATGATTCTCCCTCGGAAAGTTCCCCGGCAACAGGCCCTCGACCTGCTGCGCAAGCTCTCCGGGCGCGTCTATGAGCCAGCCTGTGTCAGGCCTTCATCACACTCTGTATCGACCAGGCGCCGGACCTGGGCCAGGCCGGGAAAACCATGCTATCGCTGGAGACGCGCCAGCTCGAGCCGGGCATGATCCTGGGACAGGATATCCACTCTGCAACCGGCATCCTGCTGCTCAATGAAGGCAAGGAGCTGACCCAGCACCTTATCGACAAGCTACGCAAGCTCGAAGAGGTCGAAGGGGGTAGCTACACGCTGATGGTCTGCAAGCCTGGATGCCATGAGGGCAGTGAGGGCGCTGAGAGCGATGACTGATCGCAGCCTGGAGGAACTGCGCGAAGCCCTGCGTCAGCGCGACCAGTTCTTCACCCTCTCCCTGGAACTGTTCTGCCGGGTCGACCTCGATGGCCGCTTCCTGCAGGTCAACGCAACCTTCAAGCAGCTGCTCGGCTATTCGGAGAAACAGCTTGTCGGTCATCATTACAGCAAGTTGGTGTTGGCGGAAGATCGACCTTGATCGATGCTGCCATTGATCGAATCAAGGCCGGTCAGCGCGTCCACGCACTGGAAGCACGCACGCGTGATGCTCAGGGAGATGTCCACTGGGTAGAGATCAATGCCGACCTGGGAACGGAAAGGGTCATCTATGTGGTGGCGAGAGACATCACGCAGCGCAAGCGCGGCGAGCAGCGGCTCCACATTCTGGAACGCAGTATCGAGTCCAGCGTCAATGGCGTCATCATCGCCGAAGCCAACCACCCGGACCTGCCGATCATTTATGTCAACTCGGCCTTCGAACGCATCACCGGTTACACTCGACAGGAAGCCATGGGCCGCAACTGTCGTTTCCTGCAGGGGCCCGATACCGACGCCGAGGCACGGGGTGTCATCCGGCGAGGCATTGCCACCAAGTGCTATACACACGCCACCCTGTGCAACTATCGAAAGGACGGCACTCGCTTCTGGAACGACCTCCATATCTCCCCGGTTCTCGACGAGAACGGCAAGGTAAGCCACTTCATTGGCGTACAGAACGACATCTCAACCCAGCGCGCCTATGAATCGCGGCTGGCTCACAACGCCACTCACGATTCACTGACCGGGCTGCCCAACCGCTCGGTACTGGAGGAACGACTGCAGCTTTGCTATCAGCGTACTCGCCTCCCTATCGGCAGCGTCGCCGTACTCTATATCGATCTGGACGACTTCAAGTCGATCAACGATAGCCTCGGCCACGACCTGGGCGATCAGATTCTGGTCGAAGTCGCCTCACGCCTTGTCCAGCAGGTACGCGCCAGCGATACCGTAGCTCGCTGCAGCGGCGACGAGTTCGCCATCCTGTTGCCCGATCCGGGTAGTGTCATCCTTATCGTCGAGCGCCTGCTGGCCAGTGTGGCGCGCCCCTATCGGATCGAGCAGAGCGAGCTGCACCTGACCGCCAGCATCGGCATTGCCCTGGACCCGGACAGCGTTGCAAGACCCTCACACCTGGTTCAACAGGCCGCCCTGGCCATGTACCAGGCCAAGCGGCAGGGGCGCAATACATACCATTGGTACACTGAAGGCCTCAACAAGAAGGCGAGTGAACGGGTCATGCTGCGTAATGCCCTGCAACACGCCATCGACGAGCAGCAGTTCGAGTTGCACTACCAGCCGCAAATCCAGGGCGCCAGCGGAAGGATCATCGGCTTCGAGGCACTGATCCGGTGGCACCATCCCGAACGTGGCTACATCCTGCCGGCCGAGTTCATCGGCCTCGCCGAGGATACCGGGCAGATCATTCCCATCAGCGAATGGGTATTGCGCACCGCCTGTCGCGACAACGTTCGCCTCAATGCCCTGGGGATCGGAGAGTACCTCATGGCGGTCAATGTATCGCCCATGCAGTTCCAACGGGCCAATTTCGTGCCGGGCGTGATGGAGACGCTGAAAAATGCAGGGCTGGCAGCGCACCTTCTCGAGCTGGAGCTCACGGAAAACATCCTCATGGAAAGCACCACGAAAGCCATCGAGATCCTCCAGTCGCTGCGACGCCACGGCATCAGTATCGCCCTCGACGATTTCGGCACCGGCTTTTCCAGCCTCAGCTATCTGAAGTCCCTGCCCATCGACAAGATCAAGATCGACCGCTCCTTCATCCGCGAAGTGATCAGCGACCATCGTGACGCCGCCATCGTCCAGGGCATCATTTCCATGGCCAGCCAGCTGCAGCTGAAGGTTCTCGCCGAAGGGGTGGAAACCCAGGCTCACTACGCCTTTCTCAGCAAGAAAATGTGCGATATCTATCAGGGCTTCTATTTTGCCCGCCCCATGCCCATCGAGGACTTGATCACCTTCCTGCATGATCATCATGCCGCAAGCCAGCTGCAACAGAACGACAAGTCCGGCAATGAAAACACCCAGACCCTGCTGCTGCTCGACGATGAACCCAACATCCTGAGCTCGCTGAACCGCACGTTGCGACGTGAGGGCTACCGCATCCTTGCCACCACGAGCGCGCAACAGGCCTTCCAACTGCTGGCCACCCAGGAGGTGCACGTCATCATCAGCGATCAACGCATGCCAGAGATGAGCGGCACGGAATTCCTCAAGCGAGTCAAGCAGCTCCATCCCCAGGCCATCCAGATCGTGCTATCGGGTTATACCGACCTCAAGACGGTCACTGCCGCCGTCAACGAAGGCGCCATCTACAAGTTCCTGACCAAACCGTGGGACGACGGGGAGTTAAGACTGGTCGTTCAGCAAGCGTTTCGAGAAGCGGCCATGCTCAAGGTTCGGATGCGAAACATGAAACCTGCGGAGCCCGATTGAACAGGGAGCCATTCTGCGCCTCCTTCGGTATCAGGATGAGCCGTTGAACGGGTGTCACCGGGCTCAATAGCCAGGTTGCTACAGTAAGAGAGACATGAACAGAGAGACGGCGATGCGACCATGGACGAAAGCCCTCCGTAGCGAAACATACCGAGGAAAGGCGCTTGGCTTGATCCTCGGTCTGCTGCTTGTGGCAGTACTGGCTGCCGGCTTCAGCGTCGCCGTGGTCCAGATGCAGTCGGCCATCGCCGCGTATATCGGTGGACAAAGCGCCTGGTCCAGGGCCCAGCTGGCCGCCATTCACCACCTGGATGCCTATGCGGAAACCGGGCACACCGATGCACTGGAGCGCGCCCAGGACTGGCTCGCCGTTCCGCTGGGTGGTCTCGACGCTCGCCGTGCCATGGAAGCCTCGCCCGTGGATTCGGCTGCCGCACGAGATGGCTTGCTGCGGGGGCTCAACCACCCCGATGATATCGGCCACTTGATCTGGCTGTTCCGACTCTTTTCAGGCAGCCCGATCTTTCAGGGAGCCGTGGAAACCTGGCAGGAGAGCGACGCCTACCTTCTCGAGCTCGTCACCCTTGCGGAGCAGCTCGAGCGGGAGTGGCAGGCCGATGACCCCTCCATGGCAGAAATCGCTCGACTGCGGGTCAGCCTGGGGGAAGTCAACCGCAGCCTGGCCCCTCTTACCGAGGACTTCCGCCGCGCCATGACCGACGCCTCCCGCGCAATGAGGCGCATACTCTCCCTGTTCAGCGTCGCGTTTCTGCTGACGATGGGGCTGATCGCCGGCCTGTTGGGATGGCGTCTGAGCCTTGCGATCACGTCCGCCGAGCGCAAGTTCCGGGTCACCTTCGAGCAGGCCGCAGTGGGCATGACCCAGGTGGATGACAAGGGCTACCTGATCGATGTCAACCAGGCTCTATGCGGGATACTGCGCTATCCGAAAGAGGCGCTCCTGGGCATGCATTACCGGGATCTGGTCTATCCCGAGGACTGGGATATCGGTCGTCAGCAAAGAGCCGAGATGCTCGCCGGCACCATCAACAGCTACACCCTGGAACAGCGCTTCCTCTGTCACGAGGGAGATACGGTGTGGGTCAAGCTGACGGTCTCCCGCATGAGCGCCGATACCAGCAGTGCTCCCCTTTACGTGGTGATCATCGAGGACGTCTCCGAATCCCGTCGCCTCTCCGTCGAACTCAATTATCAGGCCACCCACGACGTTCTCACCGGCCTGCCAAACCGGCGCGCCTTCGAACGCAGCCTCGCCGAAGCACTGCGGCAGGCTCGCACCGAGGACTCGACCCATGCGCTTTGCTTCATCGACCTCGATCAGTTCAAGATCGTCAACGATACCTCGGGCCATATAGCCGGAGATCAGCTGCTGCGGCAGACCGCCGAACTGCTCCTTAGCCGCCTGCGAGATGGCGATCTGCTGGCCCGGCTCGGTGGAGACGAGTTTGCCGTCATTCTCGAGGACTGCGATATCGAAAAGGCCTGCCAGGTCACCGAGAAGCTCCGCGCCATCGTCGCCGAGACCCCCTTCTCCTGGGAAGGGGCCCTCTATACTCCCGGCTGCAGCATCGGCGTGGTGCCGATCACCTCAGCCAGCAGCGACACCGGTAGCCTGCTGCGTACGGCAGACATCGCCTGCTACCTGGCCAAGGAGCAGGGGCGCAACCGCGTTCACCTGCTGCAGGAGGATGATAGGCAACTGGCAGAGCAGCGTGGAGAGATGGAGTGGCTGGGTCGTATCCGCAGCGCCCTGGCCGAGCAACGCATCTTCCTGGACGCCCAACGCCTGGTCTGCCTGGCTCGCCCCGATAGCCTGCGCTATGAAGTATTGGTCAGGCTGATCGACGAAGACGGTAAGGTCATACCACCCGGAAATTTCCTGCCGGCAGCGGAGCGCTTCGGAGCAGCGCACCAGATCGATCGGTGGGTCATCGAGCACGTCTGCGAACAGCTGGCCGCCCACCCACAACACCTGGCCCGCCTTGAAGCCTGCCATATCAATCTTTCCGGGCGCTCTTTCGATCACGAGGATTTCCATGACTTCGTGGTGAAAACCTGGATCACTATGCAGTGCCGCCGGGGAAGCTCTGCTTCGAGATCACCGAGACGGCAGCGGTGAGGAACCTGCTCGATGTCACCTCCTTCATGGAGAAGCTGAGCAAGCGCGGATGTACCTTCGCACTGGATGATTTCGGGGCCGGCCTCTCCTCCTTCGGCTACCTGAGATGCCTGCCGGTGGACTGTCTCAAGATCGATGGACTCTTCGTGCGCGACATCGCCAACGACGAAACTGACCTGGCCATGGTGCGCGCCATCAATGAAATCGGCCAGACCCTGAACAAGACCATCGTCGCTGAATTCGTCGAGACCGACGAAGCCCTGGAGCTGCTGCGCGGGATGGGGGTGCACTACGCACAGGGCTATGGCATGCACCGACCCTGCCGGTTCAAGGCACTGCTTGCCGAAGCGCCATGAGCGACATGCTCGCGCTCATGGCCCGCAGCGGCCAGGCTCCTTCCAGCGCCCCAGCAAACACGCACTTACCCGGAAGGGGCCACCGTCAAGGCCCTGCTCTCGCGGTCTGGCGATGGCCCCGCTTTCAGGTCACCGCACTGCGCTGCTTGTACTGAGGCTTGTCCCACTCACCCGTGGCCATGATGTCCGCCAGGGCCTGGACGGTATCCCAGATATCGACATGCCGCACATACAGCGGCGCGAAGCCGAAACGCAGGATATCCGGCGCTCGGAAATCGCCGATGATATTGCGGGCGATCAGCGCCTGCATGATCGGATAGGCGTGCTCGTGGGTGAACGACACCTGGCTGCCCCGCCGCTCGGCATCGCGAGGAGAGGCCAGCGCAAAGCCCATGCCCTCACAGTGGGTCTCGACCAGCTGGATGAACAGCTCTCCGAGGCGCCGGGACTTGTCTCGCACTTTCGTCATGTCGGCCGACGCCTGCAGTTCGACACCCACCTCCATCACAGCCGTGCCGAGAACGCCGGGCGTGCCGCACAGACCCCGCTTGATGGAGTTGGCAGGCTGGTAGTCGTCACGCATGGCGAAGGGCTCGGCGTGTCCGAACCAGCCGCTGAGCGGCTGGTGGAAGTCGGCCAGGTGACGACGTGCCACGAACAGGTAGCCGGGCGCCCCGGGACCGCCATTGAGGTACTTGTAGCCGCAGCCCACGGCGAAGTCGGCCCCCACGCCGTTAAGGTCCACGGGCACCGCCCCGGCGCTGTGGCTGAGATCCCACAGCATCAGGCGCCGACCTCGTGGGCACGGGCGGTGATGGCGGCCATGTCGAACATCTCGCCGGACTTGTAGTGCACATGCGTGAGTACCACCAGGGCGGTGTCTTCGTCGATATGCGACGCCAGCCCCTCCCTGGGCGCCGTTTCCAGTCGCACCTCGCCCTTCAGGAAGCCTTCCAGCCCCTGGAGGATATAGAGGTCGGTGGGGAAGTTCCCCGGCTCGGATACGATCTTGCAGCGCCCCGGACGCATGCGGATCGCCGCCGCCGCCAGCTTGAACAGGTTGACCGAGGTGGAGTCGGCCACCACGACCTCACCGGGCTCGGCGCCGATCAGCCCGGCGACCCTGTCGCCAACCCGCTCGGGCAGCGACACCCAGTCGTGGCGATTCCAGCTGCGGATCAACCCCCTCCCCCACTCCTGCTCCACCACCTCGGCAGCCCTGCGGCAGGCCGCCCGAGGCAGGGCACCGAGGGAGTTGCCGTTGAGATAGATCAACCCCTCCTCCAGTGCGAAGCGGTCACGATAGTCGGCCAGGGGGTCGTCGCGGTCCAACCGCAGCAGATCGGCTCGGCTTGGTGATGCTGCCGGTTCCATGGTTTCGAGGCTCCTCACATGCTGGTCCTCACCGACCACAGCTCGGGGAAGAACTGCAGCTCCAGCGCCTTGACCAGGAAAGAGACACCGCCGGTACCGCCGGTGCCGGGCTTGTAGCCGATGATGCGCTCCACCGTCTTCATATGGCTGAAGCGCCACTTATGAAAATTGTATTCAGTATCGACGAGCTTCTCGGCCAGCTCATAGAGATCCCAGTGCGCTTCCGGCTCGCGATAGATTGCCGCCCAGGCCTGCTCCACCACCTCGCAGGGCTGGTAGGGCTGAGACCAGTCGCGGTCGATGCAGTTGGGGGAATGTCGAAACCGCGACGCGCCAGCAGCTGCAGGCTGATGTCATAGAGGCTGGGGGTATTCAGCACCTCGCTCAGTCGCCGGTAATGCTGCGGATGACCGCGGTGGACCTCGACCAGCTTGGGATTCTTGTTGCCGAGCAGGAACTCCAGCTCCCGGTACTGGTAGGACTGAAACCCCGAACTCTGACCCAGGCTGTCGCGGAAGCTGGCATAGTCCGCCGGCGTCATGGTGACCAGCACCTCCCAGGCATGGATCATCTGCTCCTGGATGCGGGCCACCCGCGAGAGCATCTTGAAGGCGGGAGCGAGCTTTTCTTCGGCAATATGCGCTGCCGCCGCATGGGCTTCATGCAGGCACTGCTTGAGCCACAACTCGGAAACCTGGTGGATGACGATGAACAGCATCTCATCATGCTGGTCCGAGCGCCGCTGCTGGCAGGCCAGCAACGGCTCCAGCTGCAGGTACTGCCCATAACTGATGTCCTGGTCCCAGTGGACCCCTTCACCATCCAGTTCCACCGTCCGGCCTTCCGGCGGACGGGTATCTCGATTGGCCATACCTCGGGCACTCCCTGCTCACGCTGCGTTGTTGGCTGTCCACCCATGGTATTGCCAGTCAACGCAGACCGCCAGTGCCCGACATTTCGATGCCTGTTTTCGCCTTAGGCTTCGTCTGAAAAGTCGGCGAGCGAAGACCAGGCAAGGCAAAAATCGGTGAGAAAACGGAGTTTACGTGGTGTAAATGAGTACTTTGAGCTGATTTTTAACGCCGTATGGACAAGCGTAGCCAGTTTTCGGACGAAGCCTACTCCGCGTCGGTGCCCAGCCCATGCATCGTGCGAAACCACTTCGCGCGACCCTGTTCGCTCATGGATTCCACCCTGCCGATCAGGGACTCGCGCACGGGCGAAAAGCCGACAAAGCCGAGCACATTGCGTTCCAGGGACTTGACGCTGTGGGCGCGGTAGACATGCCGATAGATCATGGCAGGCATGCCCATGGTGACGACCACCCGTGCCGAGCGACCGGACAACCCCTTCTTGCCCAGCGGATTGCTATCCACGTACTCGAAGGCGAAGCCGGGGCGCATCACCTGCTCGAGGAAGGCTTTCACCAGGGCCGGCATGTCAGCGAGCCAAAGGGGGAAGAACAGCACCAGGTGCTGGCACCAGGCAATGGCATTCTGGGCCTCCTGCAAACCCGCCGGCAGCGGGTCCCCCTTCCATGCCTTCTGGCTACGCAGCAAGGGGAACTCGAGCATGCCGATATCGACCACCCGCACCTCATGTCCATGGGATTCGGCGCCTGCGCGGTAGTGCTCGGCCAGAGAGTGGCACAGGTGAGCCCCGCCGGCATCGGGATGCCCCTGGAGAATCAAGATACGCGTTGTCATGACTGTGGCGCCCCTGGTGATTTGCAAGCTCGTGCCGTTTTCACATTACTCACAAACTGACACATTCGGCTTGATTGTCATCAAGCATACGGCTTTCCCTGGAGCGTCACCGCATCAAAAACTTCAGCACATCCGATCATTTCCCTAGCACGTCGACGTCATCTCCCAGCACATCCTCGATATAGAGCATCTGGATGGCGACGACCGCCACCACGGCGAGCGGCGTTGCCAGGATCACGCCGGCCAGGCCGGCAACCGCCGCGCCGGCAAGCTGCACGATGACGGTGTAGGCCGGCGGCAGTCTCACCACCCCCTTGGCGGCAATGGGCATGACCACGTTCGACTCCAGCGTCTCCACGACGAGATAGAGCACGATGGCATAGAGCGCCAGCTCGGGTGACGTCAGAAAGGCGATCAGCACGGTGGGGATCATGCCCAGTATCGGCCCCAGATAGGGGATGAAGGTCAGCAGGCCGGCAATCAGGCCCAGGGCACCGGCCATGGGCACGTCCAGGAAATACAGGCCGATGCTGATAGAGACGCCGACGAACAGCATGGAGATCAGCCGGCTCAGCAGCCAGAGACGCAGGGCCCTCCCCTGGTTGATGAAGACGTCCAGCCAGCGCCCGCGGCGGGCCGGTGGGAACAGCAGCAGCATGTTCCCCAGGTACATGGACGGACTCAGCACCAGGTAGAAGCCGATCAGCAGGATCAGGAAGAAGCTGGCGATGGCACCGAAGGTGGATGCGAAGAAGGCGGTGAACTGTTCCAGCAGCGGGTTGATGAGCTGCCCGGGCTCATCCACCTCCTTCAGCGCCGCTTCGATGCCGGGCAGGCCCATGACCGTGGCCGCCAGCTCCTGCAGCGCTTCAGGCAGTTGCTGGATCAGCAGTGGCAACTGCTCCTTCAAGGGAGGCCCGATGACAAAACCCAGCCCCACGGACAGGAACAGGATCAAGAGAAAGGCAAGGGACAACGTCCAGGCACGCGCAAGCGGCAGGTAGCGGGCCACGAGCCGAGAGACACCATCGATGGAAACGGCAACGAGGATGCCGGCGAATACCAGCAGCAGGACGTCGATCAGTTGGGCAGCAAAATAGAGCAGGATAGCCACCAGGGCGATCAGCCCTATCGTGATCAGTACCCTGCGCGAAAAAAGCGAAAGGTTTCCAAAGCCATCATCCATGTCAGCTCCCTGCCGGTCGTGCCAGGCATCCTGCCTGAAGGGGTGGAAGTATCGCGAAACCGCCGATCAGGCCGCTTGGCGATGCTCCCGGCCCTTGCGGGAGTAGCTTCCCTTGCCCTTCTTGGGTTTCTCCTGGCGCATGCGAAACAGCGGCGTGCGCAGCTGCGCCTTCAGTGCATTGTCACGAATCCTGGATTTCTTCATCCTCATCTCCGGTCGATTGTGTCGGCAGCCTGTGCTGGCCAAGCAAGGCCCAACTGTGAGACTAGCAGATCAGAGGGAGGTTTCATTCCTCGCCTGGAGCGCCACGGGGCTGGTGGCGACCATGCTCACCACGCTGCCCACCACGATCAGGCAGGGGGAAGGCAGCGGCTGGGCCGCAAGCCGGCCAGGCATATCCAACAGGGTGCCGGTGTGCGACTGCTGGTCGGCATGGCTGGCGTTGGCGACCAGCATGATCGGCCAATCATCCGGCAGCCCCGCCTGACGCAGGCCGGTGCAGATGGTCTCCACCTTGGAGAGCCCCATGTAGAAGATAAGGGTCTCGTCCCGGCGGGCCAGTTCCGCCCAGTCGGGCTCGCCCCCCTCACGGCACAGCTGGGCGGTGATGAAGCGTACCTGCTGGGCGTGGCCGCGGTCGGTCAGCGGAATGCCCATGCCGGCGGCGGCGGCCGATGCCGCCGTGATACCGGGCACGATCTCGGCAGGCACGTTGGCCTCGGCCAGGGCGGCGAGCTCCTCCCCCATGCGCCCGAAGATGCCGGGGTCGCCGCCTTTCAGCCGCACCACCGACTTGCCCTGCCCCGCCAGCCTGACCATCAGTTCACCGATCTCGGCCTGGGGCACGCTGTGATGCCCTCTGGCCTTGCCCACGTAGTAGCGCTCACGGCCAGCGGGGATCAGCGACAGCACCTCGTCGCCGATCAGGCGATCGTAGACGATGGCGTCGGCCTGCTGCAGCAGGCGGGCAGCCTTCAGCGTCAATAGCTCCACGTCGCCGCTGCCGGCACCCACCAGGTAGACGCGCCCTGGCTGGCAACCGCCGCGCAGCGCCAGGGACGGCATGCTGCCACACGCCCTGGCGTCGCCCAGGCAGTTGAAGGAGCGACCGAAGCCGAGCCGTGCCAGACCCGCACTCAGGCCGTCACGCGATAGCAATGTTTTCAGGTTTCGGCTCAGCGCCCCCATGGGACCTCTCCTTTTCGGCACTTTCTTCTTCGGCACAATCTTCTTCGGTACTGACTTCGACACTTTCTTCAGCACTTTCTTCAAGCAGGGACTTCAACTCGGGAATGCAGCTACCACATTGTGTACCACAGGCCAGCCGGGCGCCCAGCGCTTCGACGCTGTTGTCTCCACCACGAATGGCATCGCGGATGGTGCGCTGCCCGACCTGGTGGCAGCTGCACACGACAGGCCCGCTATCGGCGGCGCCATCGTCACAGCCTGCCAACAGGCGCCGCTGTCGCGCCGCATCCAGGC
>NZ_AZQX01000111.1:0-21689 GCF_000568385.1 Halomonas sp. BC04 | reverse complement strand
GCAACAACATGATCATCATGGTCAAGGATATCTCGGTGCTCTCCGCCATCGGCATCGCCGAGCTGGTATACCTTTCCCAGTATGCCATCAGCGTGACGTTTCGACCGTTCGAGTTCTATATCACGATCGCTGTCATCTACTACCTGATCAACATCCTGATGGAAATCGGACAATCCTGGGTGGAGCGCCGTGCCGCCTACCGCCGCTAGGAAGCACTGTATAAATGCCTGCGCGACCGAATCACTACGTTGCGCGGTGCTCAGAGTCCTCACATATACCGCATATGCTCCGGCTCTTGCGCTCCGTGCGCCTTGCGTTTCATATCGCTCGGCGATTTATTCAGCCCTTCCCTAACAAGGACCTCACATGACACAAGCGACAGACACTCCGATGGTCGAGCTCAAGGGAGTCAAGAAACGATTCGGTGACCTTGAGGTGCTCAAGGGTATCGACCTCAAGGTTGACCGTGGCAAGATCATATCCATCATCGGCCCGTCAGGATCTGGCAAGAGCACGCTGCTACGCTCCATCAATAACCTGGAGGTGATCGACGAGGGCAGCATCCTGCTGGATGGCGTGCAGGTCAATCGACCAGACTTGAAAGGCCTTGCCTTCGAGCGGCACATCAACCATATCCGCCAGAACATGGGCATGGTGTTCCAGCACTTCAACCTGTTCCCCCACCTGTCGACGCTGGAGAACGTGACGCTGGCACCAAGGAAGCTGAAAGGGATGGATGCGAGAAGCGCCCGGGAGCTGGGCATGGAACTGCTGGAGCGCGTGGGACTGGTGGACAAGGCCTCGGTCTACCCCAGCTCCCTGTCGGGCGGGCAGAAGCAGCGCGTCGCCATTGCTCGCGCCCTGGCCATGCGCCCCAAGGTCATGCTGTTCGACGAAGCAACCTCAGCCCTGGACCCCGAACTGGTGGAGGAAGTGAATCAGGTCATGAAGGGCCTCGCCGATGAGCACATGACCATGCTCATCGTCACTCACGAGATGGGCTTTGCGCGCGACGTCTCCGACTGGGCAATGTTCATGGACGGCGGCGTCGTGGTGGAAGCGAACACTCCCGATCACTTGTTCTCCCACCCTGACGAGGAGCGCACCCGCAACTTCCTGCGCAAGCACCTGGGGAGCAAGGGATAGCAGCAAGCTCAACCCTGACGCAAACGGAGAGACCAGTGGCCTCTCCGTTTGCGTTTCATCGGTTTCAACCACTGATCAGTCGTCACGCTTCGCACCAAGGTCGCTGCGCTCGGAGAAACGCTGCATGATCGCAAGCGTCTCTTCACTGACATGATGCTCCATGCCTTCCGCATCGATTCGCGCGGTGCGGTCGCTGACGCCCAGGGCACGCAGGAAGTTGAGAACGATATCGTGCTTCAAGCGTGACTCTTTGGCCATGATCCTGCCCGTCTCGGTCAGGAACAGCGATCGATAGGGCTGGCTCGACACCAGCCCCTGGCTCTTCAGACGGCGCACCATCTTGGCCACGGTGGCCTGGCTGACCCCCATGCGCATGGCGATGTCGGTCGACCGCGCTTCGCCCTGATGCTTCAACAGATCCCCGATCAGCTCGACATAGTCCTCCACCAGCTCGGTTTCGTGGGCGTCACGAACGGCAGCATATTGCTGTGCATGCTGTTCGCAGGGAGGCAGGGCATCGGAAGCGTCTTCTGGGGAATCTATCATGCGGCGAATATAGCCAACCTCATCCTGCACGGCAACTGGCGTTGCGATCGCTGCACCCGGGCACCAAGGTCATGGCACATAAAGTTAGCCTAGGCTAAAATACTTGCTGCATGCTCATCCTTGGCCTAGATTACGGTGAAGCACCCCATTCAGTACATGACCCAATGAACAGGCCCGACCATGTCCTCGGTAAGTAGCAGTCGTGTTCCGGCGATCGAAGCCCGCGGGCTCTATGCGGCCTATCAGGACCAGCCGGTACTGATGGATGTCTCGCTGTCGCTGCCCCAGGGAAAATGGTCCGCGATCATTGGGCCCAATGGGGCGGGAAAATCCACGCTCTTCAACCTGCTGATCGGCAACCTCTCCCCGCTTCGTGGCGAACTCCGGGTCTTCAACGAGCCGGCAGCCATGCATCGGCGCGCCGGCCATATCGCCTACATGGCCCAGCGCGAGAACATGGAGTGGGACTTTCCCATTTCCGTGTGGGAGACCGTGATGACTGGCCGCTATGGCCTGATGCGCACCGACCCGCTCTGGCGCCGGCTGCTGCCCCAGCGCTGGTCCAATCCGGCACATGCCGCAGCCGTCGAGGAAGCCCTGGAGGCCGTCGACATGGCATCCTACGCCAGGCAGCCCATCGGCGCGCTGTCAGGCGGCCAGAAGAAGCGTGTCCTGCTGGCACGCGCCTTGGCACAACAGGCCAGCATCCTGTTGCTCGATGAGCCACTGGCCGGCGTGGACTCTCCCAGCGAAGCCTGATCCTCGATGTCCTGGACCGTGAGCGCCAGTCGGGCCGCACCATTGTCATGGTCACCCATGACTTGCCCAGCACGCGGCGCTTTGCCGACCAGGTGCTGCTGATCAACCGTGTCGTGGTCGGGTCGGGCTCACCCGCGGCCATGCTAAACGATGCCATGCTAGCTCGCCTGGCCTCGGGCCAGACCCCCATCATGCCGCCGAAGGCATTCACGATGCCGCTTGAAGCCTGGGGCGAAGCCCTGATTGATGGATTGATTGCCCTGCTGATGGCGCTGGTCAACCTGCTGCCCGAGACCTTGGCGGCACCCTTCGAGTACCGTTTCATGCAGCGTGCACTGCTCACCTCGATTCTGGTGGGTGCCATCTGCGGCATGCTCTCCTGCTATGTGGTGCTGAAACGATGGTCGCTGCTGGGTGATGCCATCTCCCATGCCGTGCTGCCGGGGGTGGCCATCGCCTACCTGCTGGGTTGGCCCTTCTTCGTCGGCGCCTTTCTCACCGGCGCCCTTACCTCGCTCGGCATCGGCGCCATCGAACGCCATACGCGCATCAAGTCGGATGCCGCCATGGGACTGATGTTCACTGGCGCCTTTGCACTGGGGATCGTCATCATCAGCAAGATCGCCACCAGCACCCACCTGATGCACATCCTGTTCGGCAATGTGCTGGGGGTGCAACAATCCGCCCTGCTGCTGACACTGGCGGCTGGGGTGATCGCACTGTTATGCGTATGGCTGGCCTATCGCCCCTTGCTGCTCTACGCCTTCGATCCTCAGCAGGCACAGGCGCTAGGCTTCAATACCGCCATGATCCACTACGGCTGATTCTGCTACTGACACTCACCATCGTGGCCAGTCTCGAAACCGTGGGGATCATCCTGGTCGTGGCCATGCTGATCACCCCCGGTGCCACCGCTCACCTGCTCACCGACCGCTTCCCGGTCATGATGGCGATTTCGGTCACGGTGGGGGTGGTTTCGGCGGTCGTGGGGTTATGGCTGTCGGTGGCGCTGGATGTGGCCTCGGGGGGCACCATCGTGCTTGTTGCCACCGGCCTGTTCTTCCTTACCCTGGTGGCGGCGCCCCGTCATGGGCTGGTAGTACGCCAGCTGCGGCGGCGCTAGGCAATTGTCCGAAACTGTCTGCGTTTGGCCATATTCGACCTACCTGTACTCGCTGCTGCTCGCTCTGCGTCTGCGCTCAGGCGCAGTCGGCGGCACCCGAACCGAACATGTCGAAAATCAGCTCGCGACCCAACGCAGTGAGCACGAACCTGCCTGACTCATTGTAGGAAGCGGCTTCGCTGCGCTCCAGCACCTGCTGACAGGTAGCCCAGTCGTTGGACGCCTGGCTGAGGTGCTGGATGGCGCCCCGATCGAGTCCCCGGTGAGGAACGGTCACCGTCTCCAGGACGTGTCCATGGCGGTACAGCAGTGCGGCCATGTGGGAAATGCATTGGCGCAAGCTTCGCTGGATGCCAGCGGCTGCGGAAGTCGGGTCGGTCATGATGCGCGGTGCTCCTCTCGCAAGAGTTTGCTGCGGCGCATTATACCACTAAGGTCTATATACAACAAAGGTCGACAAGCAGCTGAGTGTTGTCACAAGTCTCTGTCCGGGGCATCGCCATGGCACGACAGGCAATTGGCACCCATTCTTGACCCTTGTCATTGACGAAATGACTCAAACACCACAGGGTCGAGGGAGAATTCCGAAACGAAAACCGCGCGGGGGGGGGACATATGACAACAGCAAACCCAGGTGACCATCCCCACGGCGGCTCCAGCCCTGCCATGGAGTTCAAGCTGATCATGCTGATGGTCGACGAGAGCAAGACCGACCAGGCCATGGAGGCCTCGCGTCATGCAGGGGCGACGGGGGCCACTATTATCAGCAACGCCCGTGGCCAAGGCCTCGAACAGCATTTCGGCTTGTTTGGACTAGAAATTCTCAGCCCCCGCAACGTGATACTCATTCTGGTCGAAGCACGCCGCTGCGTCACCGTTATGCAGGCCATCGTGGACGCCATCGGGCTGGACGAGAGCCTTGAGACTGGCATTGCTCTGGAACTCGACGTCAATCGAGCCCTGGGGCTCAAGGAGCACATCGCGAAGCTATCCGAGCAGCGTCCTCTCGACTGAATGGACGAGGAAACCGGCCCATGGACCTCCTGACGGCACTGCTGCAGCAGACTCGCGACAGCCTCCGCGACCTGACGCCGGTAGTGCTGGTGATCGCTTTCTTCCAACTGGTGGTGATTGGTCAGCCGCTACCGGATAGCGTGGCGCTGCTTGACCTGGTCACTGGCCTGCTGCTGGTAGTACTTGGGCTAACGCTTTTTATCAAGGGCCTACAGCTCGGTCTTTTCCCTGTCGGCGAAAATCTGGCTCGTGAGTTCGCCCGCAAGGGCAGTGTCGCCTGGCTGATGCTGTTTGCCTTTTCCTTGGGATTCGGCACCACCGTGGCCGAACCTGCACTGATTGCCATCGCCGGCAAGGCGGCCTCGGTCATGGCCGAAGCGGGCCAGATTGCCGACCTGGACAGCGCCCGTGCGAATTTCGCCTGGCAGCTGCGCTTGGTGGTGGCAGTATCAGTGGGCAGTGCAGTGATGCTCGGGGTGTTGAGAATTCTCAAGGGCTGGCCACTACATCTGATGATCATCGCCGGCTATCTTATCGTGCTCTTGCTGACCCTGCAGGCCCCCGACGCCATCGTCGGCATCGCCTATGACGCCGGTGGTGTAACCACCTCAACCATCACGGTGCCGCTGGTAACGGCACTGGGAGTGGGGCTTGCCACCGCCATTCAGGGCCGCAATCCGATGCTCGACGGCTTCGGCCTGATTGCTTTCGCCTCTGTCATGCCGATCATCTTCGTACTCCTGTTCGGAACGGTCAGCGGGAGGGCCGGCTGATGTCCGTACTCGCCGTTCTGGGCAGCACCCTGCTCGATATCCTGCCCATTGCCGCTATCATTTTCGGCTTTCAGTATTTCGTCATCCGCCGTCCAATCAAGCGGCTCAAACAGGTGCTTGGCGGTTTTGGTCTGGTCCTGCTGGGGTTGGCGCTATTTCTCGTTGGCCTGGAGACCGCCCTCTTCCCCATGGGCACGCTGATGGCCGAGCAGTTGACCTCCGAGGACTTCCTGCCCGCCATCGCCCAACAGGCGGAACGACGCTGGCATGACTACTATTGGGTCTATCTGTTTGCCTTTGCCATCGGCGCCAGCACCACCATTGCCGAGCCGGCACTGATCGCTGTTTCTGTCAAGGCCGGCGAAATCTCCGGCGGCACCATCGACCCGCTGATGCTGCGCATAGCCGTCGCCCTCGGCATGGCCTTCGGCATTACCTTGGGTACGCTACGCATCGTGCTGGGGCTGCCCCTGCAGTGGTTCGTGTTGGCGGCCTATGTGCTGGTGATCATCCAGACGCTGCGTTCGCCGAGCAGCATCATTCCCCTAGCCTTCGACTCCGGGGGGGTTACCACCTCAACCATCACGGTACCGATCATCGCCGCCCTGGGTCTTGGGCTCGCCAACACCATTCCGGATCGCGACCCCATCATCGACGGCTTCGGCATGATCGCCCTGGCCTGCCTGTTTCCGATCATCTCGGTCATGGGCTACGCCCAGATCGCTGCGTGGCGGGAACGGCGCGGCTCCAGGCCACAGACTCCCCCTTCCTGATTCCGCCCGCAGAGGAGCGACCCATGCGCTTCAAACTGATTCTGGCCCTGGTCGATGACGAGAAAACCGATGTCCTGCTCGATGCAGCACGCCGAGCAGGCGCCACCGGTTCCACCATCATAAACAATGCCCGCGGCGAGGGGCTCAAGAAAACTCACGGCATCTTCGGCATGGCGCTCAGCAGCCAGCGGGACGTGCTGTTGCTGCTGGTGGAGGAGCATCGCTGCCGTCGCATCCTGGAAACCATCGCCGAGGTGGGCGAGTTCGATGACTCGCCGGGCACAGGCATCGCCTTTCAGCTCGACGTGGAGGATGCCCTGGGCGTGAAGCACCAGATACTCAGCATTTCCCAAACCCTCAAGGACGAACTCTGAGGAGCGCCGCCATGCCGTCACCACCCATCGTTCGCATCCGGGATGTGATGCATCCCGGCTACAGCCTGGTCGACGGGCTCATCACCGTCGCCGATGCCCTCCAGGTGATGCGCCAACAGCAAACCCGAGTACTGATCGTTCGAAAGCGTGACGACAACGACGAGTATGGGCTGGTGTTGTCGGCCGACATCGCCAAGCAAGTCATGGCTCCCAATCGGGCACCGGACCGGGTCAATGTCTATGAAATCATGAGCAAGCCGGTCATCTCGGTGCCTCCAACCATGCAGCTTCGCTACTGTGCCCGGCTCTTTCAGCGCTTCGGGCTGTCGCTAGCACCGGTGATCGATTCAGATGGCACCATCGTCGGCATCGTCAGCCACGATGACCTGATACTAAGCGGGCTGTATTGAGATACCTGGAGTGCTGAAACGCAGCAGCCCCGACCAGTACTGGCGGGGCTGCGCAAATGTTCGATGAAAAACGTATATCCCAAAATGGAGGCGGCCCCGAGAGCCACATCCCGGCACACGCGACCACCGCTACCGTTGCTCCCTTCCGGGCCTGGCGGGGTTTGCGGTTTAGCGTTGCGGGAGGACCAACGGGGCCACCACTACGCGACATCTGCTGCATGAACTAGGCTGATAAAACGGCCTCGAGAGCAGTGCCGAACTCGGCGCGGCATCAATGGCTTGCCGAGTGCGGATGCACTATACCAGCGGCCAGGCGGGCCAGCAAGAGCGGACGCGCGGCCTGGGCTCGACCATGCTAAGCGTTGACGTTTCGTGTAGGGTGAACAGGAAAACGACGACGAAAAACACGATACCGCTCAGGAGGCGTACCATGAAGAAGGATACCAACAAGGGCTATATCGCACTGCTCGGCTGGAGCCTCAACGCCATCGAAGCCGCCGAGAATTTCGACCGACGCTATGTGGTGGTAGCTCCTGACTGGGCAGAAGAGTACTGCAAGAAACACGACATTCCCTATGTCTCCTGGCACTTCGAACGCCTCAATGACAGCTCGCTGGATATCGCCGAAAAGCTCAAGGAAATGGGCGTCGACGTGGCGATTCCGCTTTTCGAGGAGACCGTGGAGTGGGCCGGTGCCATCAATTCACTGCTGCTCGACAACCCGCGCCTCTACGGCCAGTCGCTGCTGCTGCGCGACAAGGCGCTGATGAAGCGACGCGCCCAGCTCGGCGGCATCCGCGTCGGCATCTTCGAGGAGGCCCACGACAAGGCTGATGTCATCCGCTTTCTCAAGCGGGTCAACCAGACCCTGCTCAAGCTCGACGGCGACCCCAACGACCCCATTCACCTCAAGGCGTTCGACAAGGCAGGTTGCCTGGGCCACCGGGTAATCCGCACCCCGGATGAAGTCGATACCATTCCGGATGAAGAGTTCCCGGTGCTGATGGAGTCGCACCTGGACGGCTGGGAGTTTGCCGTCGAGGCATGGATCCACAACGGCAAGATCGCCTTTCTCAACATCTCCGAGTACGTGACCCTGGGCTACTCGGTATTCGTTCCGGCCTCACCGGAGCTCGAGAGTTACCGCCCACAGATCACTGCCCAGATCGAGAAGTTGATCAAGGCCTTCGACATCGAGTTCGGCTTGATCCACCCCGAGTACTTCGTCACCAGCGACGGCGAGATGTACTTCGGCGAGGTCGCCTACCGCCCGCCGGGGTTCAAGGTGTTCGAACTGCTCGAGCGTGTCTACGGCTTCAACGCCTACCAGGCCAGCATGCTGGTCTTCGATCCCAATACCACCGTGGAAGAGGTCAAGGCCTTCTTCCCCAGGGAAGTGGTCGATGCCGACGGCTATGCCGGCTGCTTCGGCGTCTATCCGCGGCGCCGCGTTGTCAGCCGCCTGGAGATTCCGGAGGAGGTCGAGGACGATCCCTACTTCGAGTCCCATGAGCTGACGCCCCCCATGGAGGAGACGGTCACCAAGCGTACCGCCTTCGGCACCCACTGGGGGCTGATCTACTTCAAGGGCGATGAGGCAGCACGCATGAAGGAACTGCTCAAGAATATGGAAGAGCTTGATTTCTATGTCTGATCAAGGCGTCATGAGCACAATGACAGCCTGACACAAGGAGTCGGCGTGACGACGCACCGACACACGCAAGAGATGAGCGAATCGCCCGCAGGCGACGACAAGCTTCGCGGCCTGCTGGCGAAACTCGACGAGGCGACCACCCTGCTCGCGGAGGCGCTCGAGTTCACCAAGCCAACGAAGCTGCCCCGCGTGCTGGATACCGCACGCCGGGTGCTGCTTCAGGAGGGTGGTGCCGCCGAGCTGGAGGCCCGGGCCAAGGCGCTCGAGGAGGCGGGCATCTTCCTCGGCTCCGACTGGGAAACGCCTCAGTACCTGGTGCCCTCCCTGACAACCCATGCCCTCAAGAGCGCCGATCCCAACATGGTGGTGATCGAGTCACTGAGTGAGTTGCGCCTGGTGGCGGTGGCCAAGGGCGACTACCTGCATCCGCTGATATCCGCCGAACAGGCCCATCACTACCTGACCCAGGTGCTGGCGCTCAACCTGTGGCTGCTGTTCAGCACCCCGAGTGAAGCCGAGCGCGAGACCCAAGGGCGCCTTGCCCAGATACCGCGCAACCTGTTCCGTCACCTGGCCGACCGCATCGGCTATGAGCACATCATCGACAAGCTGATCGAGGAGATCTGGCGCATCCTCCAGCAGCGCCCGATCCAGGTCGATTCGGTCAAGCAGATGATCACCCAGATCGCCATCTGCCAGGCCGATCCATCGATCGACCTGGGTATCAGCGGCCAGGGCGCCGACCGCCTGGTCAGCTCGCTGTTTGGCCCGACCCAGGCGTGTCGCGAGGATCCGGGCGTCGAGGTCTACCGCGAGCGGCTCTCCAGCATGGACAACTCGGCCCTGCAGAGCGAGGCCACCGGCTTTGCCCGCGCCATGCACGATACCGGCCTGGCATCGCCCTATCACCCAGTCCTGATACGCCACCTGCTCGATCACGGTGATCACCTGGTGGCCGAGACCCTGGGCCTCTCCTCGACCGGCCGGGACTGCCTGCTCTGCTACCGCGAACTGGTGCATGCGCTGATCCGCGGTGCCGTTCACCCGGCAACGCCTCAGGCGGTCTACGGCCTGGCACTGATGCTGGAGCGCGGCATCCTCTACCAGCCTCCCGTGGCGCCGGCCATGTGGCGCCAGTTGGGCCTCTCCCTCTCCGAGTGTCCAAGGCGCGGATCGAGCTGGCCTATGGCGATGCGGTCTCGCCACGGGCCAGGCTGCTCGAAGGCGTGCTCTGCATGCTGGGGCTTCCGCTGGGTGTCGGCCAGGGCAACAACCCTACCTGCCAATCCGCACGCGCCCTGTCGATGTGGGCCTACAACGATCCGGACTACCTGCTGCAGATGGTCGCCTGGGCCGCCCGTGACGACGAGATCATCATGCACTTCGAGGGCATGCCCCTCTCGTCCATGGCCAGCCTGGAAGGGGTCGCCAAGGAGCTACCGGTCGACCTCGACCCGGTCTCCCTGCTGGTGGTGCCGCACCTGGACCGCATCTATGCCGAGATGGGCCGGCGCTGCATCGGTCGCGAAGGGGATCCCCACCGCTGGGTCAATCCCGAGTTCCACGGCTGGTGGTCGGGCCGTGGCTTTCGCATCAACGTGGACGTGGCAACGGGGAAGCTCCACGACCTGGATGCTTTCCTGCGCCATTTCTACGCCAGCTACCACCCCTACTACAACGGCAACCAGCCGCTGATCCACCCCCAGCCTGCCGGCATCGCCGTGACCGACAGCGCCGCTCGCTTCATCGGCTGGCACGCGATTACGCTGCTGCGTGTCACCCTGGATCCCAGCGACGTGATGCGGGTCTATTTCTACAACCCCAACAACGACAGCGGCCAGGACTGGGGCGACGATGTAAGAGTCAGCACGGCCGGCAATGGTGAACGCTTCGGTGAGGCATCGCTGCCCTTCGAGCAACTCGCCTCCCGCCTCTACATCTTCCACTACGACCCGCTCGAGCGCGGTGAATTGAACAAGATTACCCAGGAGGAACTCGACCGGGTGATCGGTTACATTCACCGCAGTTGGGGCTCCGACCGTATCCCCCCGGCGGCACTGCAGGCCGAACCTGGTCACTAAGCCCGAGGCGCTTGACCCTCGTCAGGACAACGGTGCAGGGCTCTGTCAGAATGGTAGTATCTCATCAGGAGCGCCCCGGGGGAGTGTAAAATGGACTTCAAGCTATTGATGGTTTTCGTCGACCAGGACAAGACCGAAAAAGTACTGGATGCTGCCCGCGAGGCCGGCGCGACGGGAGCCACCATCATCAACAATGCCCAGGGTCAGGGGCTCAGGCCGCACCTTACCTTCTTTGGCCTCGAGTTCATGGCGGCACGCAGCGTTATCCTGATCCTGGTGGAGGCCCGCCGCTCCGAGGCCGTCCTGCAGGCCGTGACATCCGCGGGCAAGCTCGACGAGAGTCTCAATACCGGCATCGCTCTCGAGCTCGATGTGTCCCAGGCGTTGGGTCTGACCGAACATATCAAGGCCTTGAGCCAGGAACACCCTCTCGATTGAATCTCGATGGAATGTTACTGGGCAGGCGGCTGCTCCAACCCGGTCAGCCTTCTCTCCACTCTTTCGAGATTGTCCTGGGAGCCCAGCAGCACCAGCACATCATCGGCCTGCACTTCCGTGGAGCCGGCCGGGTAGCGCTCGCGCTCATTGTTGCGCACGATGGCGGTGACAGAAACTTGGTCCTGCTCGGTATCGAGTTCTGACAGGCTGTGTCCGATCGCCGGGCAACCCTCATGCAAGATCACGGAGTGCAGGCTTTCCTTTTCGGTCTCCTCCGGCTTGATGCTGTCCAACGTGCCCCGAAACAGCTCCCTGAGCATACGATAGTGGCTACTTCGCTGCTCCTGCAGCTGCTGGGCTACGCGGAACAACGGCACGCCCAGCGACTGCAGCGCATGGGATGTGAGCAGCATGCTCGCCTCGAGCGTCTCGGGAATCACCTCTGTCGCCCCGGCGGCAAGCAACTCCTCGACATGCTGCTGGTCACGCGTTCGCACCACGGCCGAAAGCGAGGCGTTGAGGCGTTTCGCATGACGCAATGTCATGAAGGCCGCCGGCTTGTCGTCATGGCTGATGATCAGCAGCGACGCCCGCTCCACACCGACATTCTCCAGTATCGTCAGGTCGGATGCGTCGCCGTAGAAGACCGGCTGACCCGCCAGCCTCGCCTCTCTGACTATGGCCGGGTCCATATCCAGCGCAATGAACTCGAACCCCTCGCTTTCCAGAAAGCGACTGACGGTCTGCCCGGTACGTCCGAAGCCACAGATCACCACATGCCCCTGGCTCGTGGAGGGCTCGGAGGGCGTTGGCACATCGCCACTCGGCCTCGACCGGGTACGAGATCGACGGAAAAGCCAGGCGGCAATGGCTGGTTGAAACGAATCAGAATCGGCGCCAGGACCATCGAGAACAATACCGCGTTCAGCACGATCTGCGCCGGCTGACTGGCGATGACGTTCCCTTCCAGGCCAATGGCCAGCAGAGCGAAACCGAACTCGCCACCAACGGCCAGCACCATGCCGGTGCGAAGCGCCGTCTGCCAGTCCACTCCCGATACATGCACGATCGAAGCCACCAGCAGCAGCTTGATGACGAGCAGAGCCACGGCCCCCAACAGAGACTCCAGCCAGATATCCGGAATCAGCGACGGCTCGATCAGCATGCCGATACTGACGAAGAAGAGCCCCAGCAGCACATCCCGAAAGGGGCGTATGGTGGATTCGACCTGATGCCGGAACTCCGTATCGCCAAGCACCATGCCGGCAAGAAAGGCCCCGAACGCCATGGAGAGACCGAGCGTCTTGGTCGTCCAGGCCGACACCAGGGAGACGAAGAGTACCGTCAGGGTGAACAGCTCTGCCGAACGCCGCTCCGCCACCAGGTGGAACAGCGGGCGCAGCAGAAACCGCCCGGAAAGCAGAACGATGAAGAATGCCAGCAGGGCCTTGGCCAGTGCCATCCCCAGCGCTCCCGCCACCTCATGAACGGCGGCCACGCCCAGCACGGGAATGATGACCACGAAGGGCACCGCGGTGATGTCCTGGAACACCGACATGGTGGTACCGAGCCGCCCATGCCGCGCCTGACCCTCGCCCTGCTCGAGCAGCTGCTTGGTAATGATCGACGTCGACGACTGGGCGAACACGGCACCGACAACGAACGCGGCAGGCGCCGGCAGCCCCATCATCCAGGCAAACACCCCCACAACCAGGGTGGTCAGGGCAACCTGGGCCGTTCCCAGCCCGAGAATGGTATGCCTCAGGGCGTAGATCTGGGGCAGGGAAAAGCTCAGGCCGATGGTGAAAAGCAGGAAGACGATACCGAACTCGGCAATGACGGTGATGTAATCATTCTCGATAACGGGCCCTGCCGTGTGCGCCCCGAGAAGCACACCAACCAGCAAATAACCGAGGCTCGACGGTATTTTCAGGCGCTGAAAGACAAGTACCACCAGCACCGTTGCACCGAGCAACAGCAGCATCTGCACCAACGCCTGCTCAAGCATTCACTCATTCCTGTTGACTGGCTGCCGGGGCATTCTCGCCTGACCTCACCTGAATGAACATCATAACAAGGTCATTCACTGGCCGCGCAGCAGCCAGCGAGCCCAGAAGGGCGCGAAGATCATCAGTGCGGTCATTCTCAGCAGATGATGGAAGGCGACAAAGACAGGGTCGATGTCCAGCGCCACGGCGAGTATGGCCATTTCGCCGATGCCGCCTGGCGCCAGCGCCAGCAGGGCGACATCGCGAGGCACGCCGATCAGCCGATGGATGGCCTCGGCGAACAGCGCCAGCACCCCAAGGGCCAGCAGCGTCGCGACGCCGGCTTCCAACAGATAGCGACCCAGGCGTGCCCTCGACAGGCCCTTGAACCGCGACCCGATGGCGCTGCCCAGCACCCACAGCATCACGTTCAGGCCCCAGTCAGGGAGTTGAAGGCTGGCCACGTCGAAGCCCGACAGCAGCGCGGCAAAAAGCAGAGGAGCCAACAGCGATGCGCTGGGCAGCCGAAGTCGATTACCCAGCGCGATCAGCAGCGGCAGCGGCAGCAGCATCCAGAGATGGGCCGAGGTCACCGCCGCCGCTTCGACCTGGGCGCCGCCTTCCCAGAGCCAGAACAGGGGTGGCAACCACAGTACTACCAGAATGATGCGCAGCGACTGGGCAATGGCGATTCGCTGAGGATCGCCACCACTCTTTTCCCCCATCAGGATCATCGCCGTCATGGCGCCGGGCGCCGAGGCGAACCAGGCACTTACCGGATCGAAACCGCAGCGTCGGTACCAGGCTGCCGCCGCCGCGGTGGAAGCCGCCACGCCGAGCAACAGCAGCGCCGCGGACAGAGGCCAGTCCAGCACCCGTTCGGCCAGCTGCGGCGTGACCTGGCTGCCCAGCACCAGCCCCAGTACCCCGAGAAAGGTCTCGCGCAGGCCTTCGGGAACCCGGACATCGACACCCCGCGCCGAGACCAGCAGATTGGCCACCAGCGGTCCCAGCATCCAGGCCAGCGGCAGGCCGGTAAGCTGGAAAAGGAGCCCGCCCAGCGCTCCGATCCCCAATGACCTGACCAATGCCCTGCTTGCTGCGCGCCCCATTCCCCACCCTTCTGTTAACCGGCTAACGAAATGAGTATGCCATAATGCCGGCCAGCCTTCTTAGTACACCCTGCTTGCCACCATCTTCTTATTCCTCCCTTCTTGCCGGAGACACCCATGCCCCGCCTCGATCAGCTACTCGTCAGCCAGGGCCTCGCCCGCTCGCGCACCCGGGCCCAACGGCTGATCCGCAACGGCCGCGTCAGCGTGGCCAGCAGCGGTCGGGTACTCGACAAGCCGAGTGAGAAACTGGCAGAAGACTGCCGCCTCAAGGTGACCGAGGACCCCGAGGAACGCTACGTATCGCGGGCGGGTCTCAAGCTCGAGGCATTGATAGAGGCGCTTGGGCTCGAGCTCGCGGGCAGGCTGATATTGGATGTGGGGCAGTCCACCGGCGGCTTCACCGATTGCGCGCTGCGCTATGGTGCCCGCCATGTGATCGGCGTGGAGGTGGGACACGGCCAGTTGGACCCCGAACTACGCGGCGAAGCAAGGATCACCTGCCTGGAGGGGCTCAACGCCCGGGCCATGGCCGACGAAGCGCGACTCCACGCGGCCCTGGCCGCACAGGGCGCCGAGGGGCCCGACATCGTGGTAATGGATGTCTCGTTCATTTCCCAGACGCTGATACTGCCGCAGCTCTCCCGCCTGCTGCGCCCCGGCGGTGAACTGCTCAGCCTGGTCAAGCCACAGTTCGAGCTCGGCCCGGGGGGCGTCGACGGTCGAGGTATCGTGAAGGACCCGGCAAGCTACCTCGCCGTGGAAACGCGGCTGCGCAGCGCCTGCGACGATGCCGGCTTTCGTATCCTGAACTGGCAGGAGAGCCCCCTGCTCGGCGGCGACGGCAATAGGGAGTTCCTGCTGCGCGCCGTGCGAGTTGAGGACGACTAACGCCCTGCATCTCCACCATCTCCGCCACCATCACCGATATCGATATCGCCTGGATCGCCTCCCCCTGCGCCAGCTGGCGGGTGGCTGGAAACACGCTGTTGTGCAGGTGTGAGACTCTGCACTTTCTTCGCTCCACCGTCGGGGCGATGCAGCCATACCTCGAGCTGGTTGAAGGCGATATCCACCTCATGCTCGGCAAACAGCTCCCCCACCCGACAGTTGATCTCGTCAGTGGCGTAGAGCCGATCGCCCAGGGCATTGACGAAGACACGTAGCTCGAAGTTGAGCGTGCTGTCGCCGTAATCCATGAAGAATACCTGTGGCTCGGGCTCTGCCAGGACGCGGTGGTTCTCGTCGGCCGCCTGGCGCAGCAGTTGATGGACCAGGCGATGATCGGAGCCGTAGGCCACGCCGAACCGGAGTACTACCCGTGTGATCGTATCCGACAGCGACCAGTTGATCAGCTGGTCGGTGACGAAGGTCTTGTTGGGTATGATGATCTCCTTGCGGTCGAAATCGGTCACCGTGGTGGCCCGTATCCGGATCTTGCTTACCGTGCCGGTGAGATTGCCCAGCGTGATGGTGTCGCCGATGCGCACCGGTCGCTCGAAGAGAATGATCAGGCCCGAGACGAAGTTGGCGAAGATCTCCTGCAGGCCAAAGCCCAGCCCCACGCCCAGTGCCGCCACCAGCCACTGCAGCTGGCTCCAGGCCACCCCCAGCGTGGCCAGCGCCACGACAAGACCGGTGCCGACGATGGTGTAGGAGAGCAACGAGGTGATGGCATAGGCGCTGCCCTGCTTCAGCTCCAGCCGCGACAGCACCATCACCTCCAGCAGGCCGGGCAGGTTACGCGCCATCATCAGCGTGAAGCCGAAGACCAGCAGTGCGGTGAAGATATCGGCCACCGAGAGGGCGCTGGTGACCAGGTCCGCCCCTACGCCATCGGACGCCTCCCATATGGCCACCCGCTCCAGGTAGCCCAGCACCGTCAACAGGTCCGACCAGACCAGGTAGAGCAGCAGCGCAAAGCCAATCAACAGGATCAACTTGGAAAGACGCAGCGACTGCTGGTTGATCTGCTCCATGTCCAGCGGTGGCTCCTCCACCACCTCCAACCCGCCTTCGGCCCCTTCCTGCACCTGGGCACGCCGTCGGGTCAGCGCTCGCTTGAAGGCCAGTCGCCGAGCCGCCACCGCCAGCCCACGAACTACCGTGGCCTCGACCAGGATCCACATGGCCAGCAGGTAGAGCGTGATGACGAAACGCCCTATCAGGCTGAGTGCCGTGTATTCGTAGCCGGAGGCGATCAGGCCGATGAGCGCCAGCGGGACCGCCGCCAAGACCAGCCCCAGAATCAAGCGGAACAGCTTGACCCCGAAAAACGGGGTATGGGCCATGATCAGCCGCGCCAGCAGCACGCTCATGGCCAGCAGGCCACTGAGCAGCAACGTCAGCGCCAGGGGGCGCGAGGTGAGGCTGATCTCGCCATCCAGGGCCAGGGTGGAAATCAGCAGTACCGGCACCAGTGCCAGACCCAGCCATCGCAGCAGCTCACGCAGCCGGGCGACATAGCCCGCCGGCCAGTAGAAGTGCTTGGTCGCCACGCCGTCACGAACCAGCAGTCGCCGCGACCAGGCAATGAACGCCCAGGCCAGGGCCAGGTGCCAGAAGGCCAGTCCCAACCCCGAGGCGATACCCTGGCCATCGGCGATCAGCGCCGCACCGAGGCCACCCAGGGCCAGGGGGCCGGGAAGCGCCAGCAGCGCGTTCAGCGCGACCGCCTGGGGCGTATGGCCCTGGGAATCGCTGCGCAGGCGGCCTATCTGTTCATGCAGTGCCGCCAGCCGGCGCTGGATGCGTCGCCGTGACCACAGCAGCGCCAGCGACGTCAGCAGGAAAGGTAGCCCGACCAGCGCCTTGGCATCGGGTATCCGCCAGTGGTGCGGCAACGCCTCTCGCCACTCCCCCACCTGCCACTCCAGCACCAGGTTCGCCGGCAGCTGCCGGAACCAGGCAAGATCCAGCGGACGGGTATTGGCGATCCAGAACAACTGCTCGTCAATGGTTGTTCGCAGCTCTCGCGATGTCTCCAGCAGCTGCTGCTGGTTGAGCTGGAATTCGATGGCCGAACTCAACAGGTTGCCATAGCTCTGTTCGAGCTGATCCACCAGTTCCCGACGCGACTGGTAAAGGTGCTGCAACGACTCGATCAGCGCCGGCGTCACTTCCACACCCGCCTCCTCCAGGCGCTGGTTGGCCAGACGCTCGCCCTGGCGCAGCATGTCACGCTGGCGCACCAGGTCGAACTGACGCAAGCGCAGGTCAGCGATTTCATCCTGAAGGTCACGGCGCACATCCACCTGGGGCAGTGAACGACGCTGCTCGCGCAGAATACGCGACAGCAGCAAGCTGCCGCGGATCGCATCGATCTGCTCATTGAGACTGCGCTGCAGCTGTCGCACATGGTCGAGCTGGCTGCGTAGCGCCAGGCTTTCCCGCACCAGGCCGTTGATGCGGTCATTGGCCCGTAGCAGCTCCAGGCTGAGCTCACGGTTGACCTGCTGCGCCCGCTCCAGGACAGGGTGGCCAGCCTCGAGCAGCGGGTCGTCCCGGGCGGCATCGGCAATGGCCTGCTCCGATGCGAGGCGACGCTGCCGGTCGATGACGCTCTGCAACAAGGCCAGCTCCGTCTCCTGGCGGGTAACTTGCTGCGTCAACAGGTCACGCCGCTGCTGCGCCAGCTCACGCAGACGGGTATTGCTGCCCAGCTGGCGTTGGTGCAGCCGCAGGGTACGCTCGGCCAGGCGCCGCTCGACCCGGCGCTGCCATAGCTGCGGCGCCTCTTCGGTCAAACCCTGCCCTTCCAGCGCATCCAGTGCACGGCGGGAGCTCTCCGCTGCCTGCATCGCCTCGGCAATGGCCTGCTGGGCCCGCTCGGGGAGCGTCTGGGCGGAGAGCAGCTGCGTATTGACCTCGGCCAGCCGATCCTGCAGTTGCTGCAGCTCGAACACCGCCTCCTGCTGGCGGTACTCGAGTTCATCCAGCGGGAGGTCATCCAGCTCGGTGGCCGAGCGATCGCGCGCGGCCTCCTCCTCCTGCAAGAGCTCCCGCTCGAGGCGTATCAGCTCGCCAGGGGCCTCCTCGAGACGCTGCTCCAGGGCGGCGAGGCGCTCGTCGACTCCGGCCAGCTGTTCCAGCGCCTCCAGCGTCGCCTCCAATGCCTCGATATCGCGCTGAGCTGCGTCGCTGACGCCCTCCCCCTCCTCCGGGCGAAGCTCGTCCAGGCGCGCCTCCACCGCCGCTCTATCGGGCAGGATATCATCGGCCCCTGCCGTCGCTCCCGGCAGCAGCAAAGCGCCGATCAACAGGCAGAGCGCCAGGAGAGTGGGCCGGATGGCGCCGGCAGAAACGGAAATGGCGTACACGATATCCTCTTTGACAAGGGCCCCCTGCCCGGCACGATTCTCGGCCTACTGAACGAACTTGGCAATGATTGTCGCCAGCAGTTGACTTGCGCCGGGGTCATGGTAGAAACGGGTCTCAAATGCCTCGCTTCGAGTTGCCCTCATGACCATTCGTTCCATCCTGTTCGTCGGTGCCAGTCTGCTGGGAGTGCTGCCGCTCGTTGCCCTGGCCCAAGACACCCCCCAGAGAGATATTGAGCGAGAGGCCCTGGAAAGCCGCATCGAGGCCTTGTCCAGCGAACTGGATAACCTTCAGCGCCAGCTGGAAACACTCCCTGGGGACCCCGAGACCGTGGCCGACCCGGAAGAGGTGGTGCAGGAAGAGATGGCTCAGCGTCGCCAGCTGGAGCGCGAGTCGACCCGCAATCCTTTCGCCATCACCACCCATCGGCGCAACTACCTCTTTCCCCTGAGCTACACCACCAATCCCAATCATCCGGCCTTTGGTAACATCTCGGCCGATAACGGCCCCAACGACCTGGAGGTCAAGTTCCAGTTCAGCGCCAAGGTCAACATCCTCGAAGACCTGTTCGGTGACACCGGCGACCTCTACTTTGCCTTTACCCAGCGCAGCTGGTGGCAGGCCTACAATACCGATGCCTCCTCGCCCTTCCGGGAAACCAACTATGAGCCGGAGGTCTTCCTCGACCTGGACACCAACTGGCGCATGCTCGGCTGGACCAATACCCGCAACCGCTTCGCCCTCAACCATCTCTCCAATGGACGCTCCGAGCCGTTGTCACGCAGTTGGAACCGCGCCTACCTGGAGAGCGTCTTCCAGCGTGGCGACTGGGCGGTCGCCGTCGCCCCGCACTGGCGCTTCCCGGAATCGAAGACCAGTGATGACAACCCCGACATCGACCGCTACATGGGCTATGGCGATGTCACCGTTGCACGGCGAATCAACGGCGACCAGGAGGCCAGCCTGATGGTGCGCGGCAATCCCAGCGCGGGCAACATGGGCTCACAGGTCGATTACTCCTGGCCCCTCTTCGGCAACATCCGCGGACATGTCCAATATTATTATGGCTATGGCGAGAGCATGATCGATTACGACCATCGCAACCACCGCCTGAGCCTCGGGTTCAGCCTCAACCCGATGTTTTCCGGCAGTGGCAGCGTTCGCTGACGATAGCCTCGCACGCCTCCGGCCAGAATGAAGTGCATTGAAGTCGCCCCAGCGGATGCTATGCTGAGCCTGTCATTCATTGTCAAAGGAAGACCGTCATGGCACCTCGTACTCCCAGCACCGACGAAACCACCCGACAGCTCAAGGAAGACCTGCACCACCTCACCCAGACCATCGAGGATCTGGTCAGCGCCACCGCCGACGACTCCCGGAGCAACATCAAGGAGCTACGCGAGCGCGCCGAGAAACGCCTCAAAGAGACCCGCGACAGACTCGAATCACGTGGTGAGAGGCTCTATGACGAAGCGCGTGATTCCGTCACCCATCAGGTCGATGCCTGTGACCGTTACGTCCATGACAACCCCTGGACCAGCGTCGGCCTTGGGGCTGCCGCCGGCATCGTCATCGGCATGCTTATCGGGCGTCGCTGATGGCATCGAGCCAGGGACCGGCACAACGGCTGTTCAGCGCGGGCAAGCAGCTGCTAAGCAGCTTGATTGCCGCCGGCGAGACGCGCATGCGTCTCGTCGTACTCGAGCTGGAAGAAGAACGCGCACGACTGTTTACCCTGCTGCTGCTCTCCGGGCTGAGCCTGCTGCTGCTCCTGCTCGGCCTCGCCATGCTGATGCTACTGGTGGTAGTCATCTTCTGGGACACCCACCGACTGGCTGCCATCACGATCAGTGCCGCCGTACTGCTGGGCGGAGGCCTCTTGCTTGCCCTGCTGGTGATACGACTGGCCCGCCGCCATACCCTCTTGAAAGAGACGCTGGCCCAGCTGGCCACCGATCGTGACCTGGTGAACCGCGACCTGGTGGAGAGCCCCCGTGACGAGCGCCGCTAAGCGACAGCAGGACCAGCCCCCCAGCCGGCCGAACGCAAGGCCAAGCTGCTTGCGACCATCGAGCAGCAACGGATCGATATCCTGGTGGAATCCAGCCGCTGGCGCGAAGCCAGCCGCCCCCTCGACGATGGCTGGCGCTCCCTGATGCGCTTCAGGGGTGTCATGCTCGCCGCGGGYGGCCTTGCTGTCTTGCAGAGTGCCCGACATCCCACTTCGCTGGTTCGTGCCGGCAAGCGCATCGCTGCCGGCGCCCTGCTGCTCAATCGCGCACGCCGGCTGTTCAATCAGTTCCGCTGAGACAGGCGGCACACGACATCGCTGGCACTCGATAGGAGAGGATGACAATGGCACTCGCCATCACCTTGCACATGCTTGCCGCGGTCATCTGGGTCGGCGGCATGTTTTTCGCCTGGATGATCCTGCGCCCGATTGCGGCTGGCCAGTTCGAACCACCGCAGCGGCTGCCGCTCTGGGTTGGCGTGTTCAAGCGCTTCTTCCCCTGGGTCTGGCTGGCCGTGATCGTGCTGCTGGGCACTGGGCTATGGATGCTGCTCGGCGTATTCGGCATGGCCGGCGCCCACTGGCATATTCACCTGATGCTGCTCACCGGCCTGGTGATGATGGGCATCTTCGGCCACATCTACTTCGTGCCCTACCCTCGTCTCAAGGCGGCGGTGGAAGGCCATGCCTGGCTCGAGGGGGGCAAGCAACTGGCGCAAATCCGCCGCTGGATCGGGATCAACCTGATCATCGGCCTTGCCACCGTGGCAATAGCCTCCGGTGGCCGCTTTCTGTAACCCCGAGGGGGAGCGGATAATGCGGCGGCCTCCGCCGGGCGCCTGCGGCGCCAGTCGCGATGGGGACCAGCGCTCCAACAGCGATCCTTTCCACCCACGGTGCCACGCCGCTGTCGGAAATGGGATGGACCCGTCCCTCCCTGTGCCAAGATGAGTTTGCAACGCCATCTTGGGTGCACGGGGCACCACACGGCATCTCGAAGGAGGGTCCATCCATGAATCACATTAGCATCGTCGGGATCGATCTCGCCAAGCGTGTCTTTCAACTCCATGCCGTCGATCACAAAGGGCGTCAGGTGTTCAGCAAGAAGGTCTCTCGCTCAGGCTTACGCCTGACGCTGGCCCAGGTACCTCCCTGCCGCGTCGCCAT